>JAJRWO010000231.1 GCA_024276775.1 Gammaproteobacteria bacterium
CATTGCTGACCTGCGTTTGCAAGCACCGACGGGGGCATGGGTGCGCTTGGGCGATGTCGCTAAAATCAGCATAGAATCGGGTCCACCGCAGGTGCGTCGTGATGATGTGCAGCGACGTGTGGTCATTCAAGCTAATGTGCAAGGGCGTGACATGGGCAGCGTGGTTGCCGATATCAATCTTGCAATTGAACAGCAAGTGCAACTGCCGCCGGGCTATTCGGTGGATATTGGCGGTCAGTTTGAAAATCAGGAACGAGCACAAAAACGGCTCAGCATGGTGGTGCCTTTATCCCTTGCTTTGATCGCCTTGTTGCTCTACTTCGCCTTCAACTCGGTAGGGCAAGCTTTACTTATTCTGGTGAATGTACCCCTTGCAGTGATTGGTGGTATATTTGCGCTTTACCTTTCCGGGCAATATTTATCAGTGCCCAGCGCCATTGGTTTTATTACCTTATTTGGCGTTGCGGTGTTGAATGGCGTGGTGATGGTGGAGAGCATCAACCAACGCATTGCCGACGGCTTGTCACTGGATGATGCCATTTTTGACGGTGCAACGTCGCGACTAAGGCCGGTATTAATGACGGCAATTACTTCAGCATTAGGGTTAATCCCCATGCTGATATCAACCGGCGTTGGTGCTGAAATTCAAAAACCGTTGGCCACCGTTATCGTTGGTGGTTTGTTAACCGCAACGTTTTTAACGTTGTTTGTACTACCAACACTTTTTGTTCGGTTTTCGAAAAATAAATTAGCAAACTAGCAAACGCTGGGCATTTTTTGCTGTGTTTTTAATATTACCTGGATCCTGGAAGCGCTTGCAGGATTCAGGCATTAATCAAAGAAGATATGTAATGTCGATAGGTTCAATTAAACAGGCAGTGAGGGCGACAGTCCTGGCTCATTGTCTACTGTTGCCCATTGTTGTTTGGGGTGGCGACAATGTTAGCCTTTCCTCTCCCTTGGGGATTAACGATAAACACACCGGTAGCCTTGATCTGTCATGGGCCACAGAGATGATAATGAATAAAAATGCATTAGGAGGTCCGCTGTTGCTAACCGCGGAGCCGATGTCGCTTGCAGCGCCAGATAATGCAGATTGGGATGGTCTAAAAAAAGATACCGCCCTTTTTTTAGGTTACCAACTTTCCATTATTGGCTTGCTTTATGTGATGCCCGCTAGCATCTCTGGCTGGACAGATGAGACAAAGTCAGACTTCAGTATCCAGCAATACAAGGATAACGCCAATCAAGTTGTCTGGGATAAAGATGATTGGTGGATTAATTACATTCTTCACCCCTACTGGGGTGGGGTCTATTATGTCAGGGCCCAGCAGCGCGGGTTTGGGCCGGTGGGTTCTTTCTGGTATTCAGTCGCACTGTCATCTCTTTATGAGTTTGGCGCTGAGGCCTTTTTTGAAAAACCTTCAATACAGGATTTGATTGTGACGCCAGGAGCCGGGTACTTTGTGGGTAAATACTTTATGGATGTGCGCGCCAGAATTCACAAAAAACAAGGCAAGTTGAGTGGCCGTGATAAATTTGTACTGGTGATGACCGACCCAATGGGGGCAATGAATAATAAGGTTGATAGTCTGTTTGGCGGTAAAGACCAGGTATCATTACGGCTCATGCTGGGGCCACAGCTGCGAACGTCAGATGCCAGTGAGGCTCGATTTGAAGGCAGCCACCGACTGAGGTACATCGGAACATCGGATTTTGGTTTGAAAATGACATTGCAGTGGTAGGTAGCTGCTCTTCAATACATGAATATCTGTCGCCGTTGTTATGACATGTTGCCGAGGACCATTCCTTAGGTCTATAACGATAATTTAATTCATTTTGACTGAAATGGCTGTGGCTAATTTGATTTCTTTAACTGATATGGCCACTGAATATGCCAAGACCTCAACACCATTATTAATCGCGTATGCCAGGGTTTTGGCATAAAGAGGATCTATTTCTGCCGCCGAACGAAACAATTCAATATCGCTGCGTTGTATGCAAAAAAGCATCACAGCCCTGTGGCCTGTCTGAATCATATTCACCAGTTCATTTAAGTGCTTAACGCCACGGGCGGTCACCGCATCAGGAAAAATGGCGTATTTTCCATCACGAGCGGTGACATTTTTAACCTCAACATAACAATTTTTATCACCTTGCAACAAAATATCAATGCGACTGTTTTCACCATATGCGACCTCAGTACGAATATTTTCATAACCCAGCAGTTCCTTGATGGTGCCATGCTCTATTGCTTCAACCGCAAGCTTGTTGGCCAGAATAGTATTCACACCAATCAAGTGGCCATCATCGGTCTCACTGATTTCCCAGCTGTAACGATATTTACGTTTATCGTTTTCAGAGTCACGAATCCAGATATGATTGCCCGGTGTGGAACAGCCCAACATGGAACCCGTATTGGCGGTATGCACGGTCATTTTTCGGCCATCAGGCCATTCAACATCCCCCAGGAAACGCTTATAGCGCTGGATTAGTTTCACCCGTTGTAATGGCTTGGAATATTTCATGACAAGTTTGGAAAGAGCCGCTCGTGGTTAATGTTAACCCAACTATACTTCAACGGGCACGGTTGTGGTGCCTGCTTTAATTCCCATTTCTAACAGGACAATGCTGTTGACGTCCAGCCCTATGCCTCTTGGTGATCGAACTTCCCGTATGGGCCTCGGGCCATATGTTAAAATGTCAGCTTATTTTAAGTAATCTGAACCTATTTTGATATTTGATCCCAAGGCCTTTCTTAAGAGTTTGACTTCGCGGCCGGGTGTTTACCGCATGTTTAATGCGGCTGAAGAGGTGATCTATGTCGGCAAGGCCCGCAACCTGGTCAAGCGGGTTAGCAGTTATTTTGTCCGCAATCTCAGTTCGCCCAAGACGCGCGCCATGGTTAGTCAGATTGCCAATATTAATATCACCGTCACCCATACCGAGAATGAAGCGCTGATTCTTGAAAATAATCTGATCAAGGAACTGCGGCCGCGTTATAACGTACTTCTTCGAGATGATAAAAGTTATCCTTATATTTTCCTATCGTCTGATGAATTTCCTCGGCTTGCCTATCACCGTGGCCCTAAACGAGCCAAGGGCAGGTACTTTGGCCCTTACCCAAGTGCAGGTGCGGTACGGAAAACGCTTAATTTGTTACAGAAGTTGTTTCGGTTACGCCAGTGTGAAGACAGCTTTTACAGTCATCGGTCGCGACCCTGTCTGCAATATCAGATTAAACGCTGTACTGCGCCCTGTGTTGGTTATACCAGCGAGAAGGCCTATGGCGAAGATGTGCGTCATGCAGTGATGTTTCTTGAAGGCAAGGACAGCCAGGTAATCGATGAGTTGGTTGGCAAAATGGAACAAGCGAGTGTTGCTCTGGAGTTTGAGCAAGCAGCCTTGTTTCGTGATCAGATAGGCAGCTTACGGCGGGTACAGGAAAAGCAGTATATCAGCGCTGAGGGAGGTGACCTGGATATTATTGTCAGTGGGGTTAAAAATGGTGTGGGCTGCGTGCAGGTATTTTTTATCCGTGCCGGTCATCATCTAGGCAGTAAGACCTTCTTTCCCAAACACACTCAAGAGGCTGAAGCTAATGAGGTATTGAGTGCCTTCCTGCCACAGTACTACCTGGGTAAGCCAGTGCCGAGCGAGGTGTTGGTGAACTACCTTCTGGATGATAAAGAATGGTTGGCATCCGTGTTGGCAGAGCAGGCGGGGCGCAAGGTGGCGATTAGCCACAAGGTTCGTGGTAGCCGTGCCCGCTGGCTGGAAATGGCAGAGACTAATTTGAACGAGGCATTGATACAAGAGCTGGCGACTAAGTCTGGTATACAGCAACGTTATCAGGCCTTGCAAAAAGCGCTGGGGCTAGATGATCTTCCGCAACGACTGGAATGTTTTGATATCAGCCATACCATGGGCGAGGCAACAGTGGCTTCTTGCGTGGTGTTTGATCAGGATGGTCCACGCAAAAATGACTACCGGCGCTTTAATATTGACGACATTACACCCGGTGATGATTATGCTGCCATGCACCAAGCCCTGACACGCCATTATACCCGCCTGAAAAAAAGTGAGGCCATGCTGCCAGATATTCTATTCATTGATGGTGGCAAGGGTCAATTGAGTCAGGCCCGTGAAGTGATAACCGAGTTGCAGATTAGCAATATTATCCTGGTCGGCGTGGCTAAAGGGGAGGGGCGTAAAGCCGGGCTGGAGACGCTGTTCTTGTCTGAACAGCGTCAGCCGATTATACTGCCGCCGGATTCGCCAGCTTTGCATTTGATCCAGCAGATTCGCGATGAAGCGCATCGTTTTGCCATCACGGGCCATCGTCAGCGTCGTGATAAAGCGCGGCGGAAATCGCCGCTGGAAGGTATTGCTGGGGTGGGTGCCAAGCGTCGTCGCGACCTCCTCAACCAGTTTGGTGGCTGGCAGGCGGTAGCCAGGGCAGGCGTTAATGATATAAGCAAAGTAAAAGGCATCAGTCAGGCGCTGGCACAGCGCATCTATGACGCCTTCCATGTAGAATAATAGATGTAATGACAAATATCCCAAACATATTGACCTACACTCGCATCATATTGATTCCGATATTCGTATTGGTTTTTTTTATGCCGTTTGACGGGGTTAATATTGCAGTGACAGCTATCTTTGGGGTCGCAGCCATTACTGACTGGCTTGATGGCCATCTGGCGCGCAAGTGGAATCAGACCTCACGTTTTGGTGCCTTTCTCGATCCGGTGGCAGATAAATTGATTGTCGGTGTCGCGTTGGTATTGTTGGTGCAGGCGAACCCCAATGCCTTGATGTCTGTTGCTGCAGCAGTGATTATTGGCCGAGAAATTACAATTTCAGCGTTGCGTGAATGGATGGCCGAGATCGGTGAGAGCGCTCAAGTTGCTGTTTCCAGTATTGGTAAGTGGAAGACCGCGGCACAAATGGTTGCATTACTATTATTGCTTTTAGATGAGTCCTTATTCGGAATTTCAATGTACATGGTAGGCATGGTACTGCTTTATATTGCCGTTACCCTGACGCTTTGGTCAATGACTACCTACCTGAAAGCTGCCTGGCCGGTGTTAAGTAAAGTAGATTAAAAAACATCTTGCAGGTGCTTGACAGCTGCGCCGTAATCATTACAATAGCGCTCACTTTCAAGGCGTTAGCGGGAATAGCTCAGTGGTAGAGCACAACCTTGCCAAGGTTGGGGTCGCGAGTTCGAATCTCGTTTCCCGCTCCAAATTTTAAACCTCGGCCACACTTGCCGGGTTTTTTGTAGCAAGAAGATGGGCTATACTCTTTAAGTTTAAGATGGCTGGGTGGCAGAGTGGCTATGCAGCGGCCTGCAAAGCCGTGGACGGCGGTTCGATTCCGCCCTCAGCCTCCATCTTAAGCCTTTATTATCATATTCAAATCCCGTACAATCAGCGTCCATCAAATCGTATGATGTTGCCGATTGTTGGAATAAAAATAATCATCTCCGCAACAGATTTAGCATCTCAGCCCGGATGGCGAAATTGGTAGACGCAAGGGACTTAAAATCCCTCGGCTTAACGGCTGTGCCGGTTCGATTCCGGCTCCGGGCACCATTAGTTTTTTATTTTTCCTTCACATCAATCATCCAGGCTATAAGCCGCTCTACTGTTCGAGTGTCCTGTCAATGTCAGTTGCTTTTATTCCTCCGGCCCTTGGTTTAAAGTTACAGTGTTTAGATTGCCTTTAAAGGGTCATGGATGAGCTTGCCACGAAAGATTCTCTTGCTATTGATTATCTGCTGTACAACACCTGCTTTAAGCCTTGCCGCTATCAATATCCACCATGATCTCAATGTGACATTAAATCCGGCTGAGCATAGCCTTGAGGTCAGTGATGAGCTTCGCTTTCCTGAAGAATTGCTGGATAACTCATCGGTAATCATTTATTTAAATGAATCACTGAGACTTGAGCCCGGGCAGGATTTTGCAACGATAATTTCTCATAATAAGCGTTTTCCGGTGCCTGTTAAGGCATATCGTTTATCCTTAAAAAAGGGGCAAACGTCGCTTGTATTGCGTTATTCAGGTGCGTTGCATCATGCGCTGACAAGTCAAGCTGAGGGGTACACCAGAAGCGTGAGCCAAACGGCGGGAATGATTACGCCGGAGGGCGTTTTTTTGGCAGGCTCATCCGTTTGGTATCCGTACATTGAGGCGGCTCAGGTATCGTTTTCCATGAAGGTTAAATCAGTCAACGGTTGGCTGGTGGTTAGCCAGGGTGATCGTCTTAAGAAAATGGATATTGGCCCGCCAGGCTCCGTGCTATGGCAGGAGCAGAATCCGCAAGAAGAGATTTACCTGATTGCAGCACCGTTTCATGAGTATTCAAAGGTGGTAGGTGACCTTGAGGTGATGGCCTTTCTCAGGCAGAAAGATGCTGCTTTGGCGAATCAATATCTTGAGGTTGCCGCCCAGTATATTGATATGTATCGCCAGTTGCTGGGGCCATACCCCTACAGCAAATTTGCCCTGGTGGAAAACTTTTGGGAGACAGGCTATGGCATGCCATCGTTCACGCTATTAGGGCCTAAGGTTATTCGTATACCGTTTATTTTGCATTCCTCGTACCCCCATGAAATTTTACATAATTGGTGGGGTAATGGCGTTTATGTGGATTATCAGCAGGGCAATTGGGCTGAGGGGCTAACCTCTTATCTTTCCGACCATCTGATTCAGCAACAGCGAGGCAAGGCGGCTAATTTCAGGCGTAGTATTTTGCAAAGCTATGCCGACTTTGTTGCTGATGAGCGGGATTTTCCATTGGCTAATTTTACCTCCAGACATAACGCCAGCAGTGAGGCAATTGGCTATGGCAAGTCGCAAATGTTTTTCCATATGCTGCGTCAGAAATTAGGCGACGAAGTATTTATTAGCGGTTTGCAGCGCTTTTATCGCCAATATCAGTTTAAGCAAGCAGGCTTTGACGATCTGCAACAGGTGTTTCAACGCCTCAGCAATGATGATTTAACGCTTTTTTTCCGGCAATGGCTTCAGCGTACCGGAGCACCCGCGCTTCAACTGACTGATGTGACTGTTAAAAAAGATAACAATGCTTGGTTGCTGCAAGGTGTTTTGCAGCAGATTCAGGCCGGCGAAAGCTATCAATTAACAGTACCGGTTGCGGTAACGCTTGAAGGGTACGATGAGGCTTATCAAACCCATTTAATATTAGCTAAAAAACAGCAGACTTTTTCACTCAAACTACCAGCCAAACCCCTGCGGTTGGATATTGATCCTGAGTTTGACGTGTTTCGGCGGCTCAATCGAGCGGAAATGCCAGCCGCCTTATCGCAAGCATTTGGCGCAGAACGAGTGTTGCTTGTATTACCGTCACAGGCTTTGGCTGATACCCGTGCCGCCTATGAATCCTTAGCCAAAAGTTGGAGCAAGGCTCAGTTCGCCAACCTGGAAACTGCCTATGATGACACTTTGGAAAGCCTGCCTGAAAATCGTGCCATCTGGTTATTGGGTAGCCAAAACCTGTTTGCTAATGATGTGCTTGCTGCACTTGCTGGGCAGGGTGTTATTCGCCAGGCAGATATTATTCACCTGAATCAGGAACAATTTAATACACGTCAGAACAGCCTTGTTCTGACTGCCCGCCGTCCGAATAAAAATTCGCATACCATGATTTGGCTGGCGGCAGATCGGCCTCAGGCAATCCTGGGGCTGGCTCGAAAATTGCCGCATTACCGTAAATATAGCTATTTGGTGTTCGAGGGTGATGAAGCAAATAATGTGCTCAAAGGACAGTGGCCGGTACTGGACTCGCCAATGAGTGTTGTTTTGGCTGGTGTGGCGATCAAAATGAAAAATTTGGAGCCTCGTTCAGCCTTGAGTAAAATGCTTCCCCGGCCTTGACAGCGCAGCGGTGCTGATGAAAGGAGGGTGAGTGGTGCCAGATTTAGATAAAATGGCTTGCCAGATAGTTAAATTCGTGTTTATTCAGTTCCTGACAACATTTGATATATCCTGCAAACTATTGTTTTTTATTGTAAAAGTTATTTATTCACAAAAACTGTGGATAACTTTGTGGATTAAAACAAAAATTAGCCGTGGAACAGCATTGAAAGCGGGCTATGTGACAAATTGGTTAAAAAATAGCCAATCTCTAAGTTATTGATTATTAATGGCTAAGACAAGGGGCTAGTCATTTTTTTTAAAGAAAAATAAACACTGCTTGCTCTTCGTTAAAGATTTATTTAATTGTGGGTAACTCAAATTTTCCGATGAAGGTTATCTGTTTATAGGCATGCTGAACATTAAAAGATAATTTTATATTGTTGATATTTATATATAATATTGTTTTTATTGTTTTTCAAACATATTTCGTTACGATTTTCACTCATTAAGCTATAAAATTACCCATACTGTTTATATATATCAGCGCTTGAATATCGGTGACTTTTGGACTCATAAGGGGCTTGGGTTTGTACAGAGAAAACAAGATTAGCTTGGAAAAACGATTCGCTTACCTTTTTGTTTTGGGCTTGCTGTTGATGCACCTGCCGCTTAAAGCGGATGACTGCGTGCCGATGGGACAGGTTTTGCAACCCCAAACGAATACTTGGACAAACATAACAAAACTAATCCATGCCAGTGTTGATAAAAAGATCATTTTGCTGGGTGAACACCATGACAATATGGAGCATCATCGTTGGCAGTTGCAGATGATTACCGGGCTGCACACACTTAATAGAGATATTGTGCTGGGGTTTGAAATGTTTCCACGCAAGGTTCAGCCAGTGCTTGACCGTTGGATAAATGACCAGCTGACAGAGCAGCAGTTTTTAAAACAGGTCGATTGGGCGACTTACTGGAACTTTGATGCCCGTTTGTATATGCCCCTATTTCACTATGCGCGCATGAATAAAATCCCAATCTATGCCCTTAACATTGAACGCTCACTGATTCGCCAGGTAGGCAAACAAGGCTGGGAAAATATTAGCGCTGACCAACGCGAAGGGCTTTCAGATCCTATGCCAGCCAGTGAGGGATATCAGCAACTGCTGGCAGGCGTCTTCATGCAGCACGGTAAAAATCACCCAGACACGCCTTCCGAGGAGCTTGTGATGAAGGCAATGGCTACGCCTGGTTTTAGTCGGTTCGTCGAAAGCCAGTTGGTCTGGGATCGAGCGATGGCTGAAGCCATTGCCAGTGGTATTGGCAAGCATCCTCGGGCACAGTTTTTAGCCGTACTTGGCAGCGGCCATATAATGTATCGCTATGGTGTGCCCGAGCAGCTGAAAGCACTTGGAATGCCAAATCCCAGTGTAATGGTTCCCTGGGACACAGAGTTTGAATGTGAATATATTCAGGTTGATTTTGCTGATGCGATTATTGGCTTAAAGTCGATTCGCTTATCCGATCAGAAAAATGTTGATAAACCTCGCTTAGGGGTGTATTTGGAAGCGGCTGACGGAGGGGTGAAGATTGGCAAAGTGATCGCTGGCAGTATTGCCAAGTCACTTGGATTGAAACCAGATGATTTAATCACAAGCATGGCCGGGAGGGTGATAACCGATGTTTCACAGGTCATTAATATAGTGCAAGCAACACAGTTTGGTACCTGGCTTCCCTTGACTGTTAAACGGGGTGAAAAAATATTGGATAAAGTGGCCAAATTTCCTCCGCGCCATCAAAATTACCCATCGTAGCAGCAAACAGTCAATAAAATATTTAAACAATAATGGCTATGCAGGAACGTAAGAGGATTAGGCTTAATATTCACTGGCAGATAATCTTGTTATTATCCGCGGGAATATTTTCACTTGCCATTATTGGCAGCCTTGCCGCGGGGTTTTTTGTCAATAAAAAGATCTCTGATATTGTCTACGACCAAGCAGAACAAATTACATCCAGCTTTGCCCATTTAAGTATTCTGCCATTACTCTCGGGGGCTGGTGATAGCGCAACTGATGATATTGAATCTGTATTGGCCTATAAAAACGTTCATTCATTAGCCATTTATAAGCGTAATGGTGAGCTGTTGATTGGCTCTGAGTCATTTAAAGAACATTCTTTTTTTTTAAATTTTAGTGATAATTCAGCCCCATTTAAGGCAAAGCTAGTCAGTAAAACCCCCTTATTTTGGGTTTTTTTGGCCCCTGTTTACGATACTGATTTTGAGCAGACGGATACTGGAAATATTGATTCTCTTTTTACACCCAAGCCAAGCATGCTTGGTTATGTCACTGTTACCGTCGATAGATCTAATCTCTTTAAGACGCAACAAGCGCTGTTTGTTAATAATTTATATATTTCCATAGGCATTGCTCTGATTCTTATTATGATTGCCATTTTTATCACGCATAAACTCGTCAAACCGCTGTATCAATTTGTCTCATTGATGGAAAAGGCAGAAGAAGGGGATGACAGCGTAAGGACAGAAATCAGGGGGTCAATTGAAATTGAACTGATGGCGCGGGGTTTCAATACCATGATGGAATCGCTTAAACAGCGGCGTGAATACGCTGAGCAACAGCATGACTCGCTGATGCTGGAAATTGATGAGAGGGTCAAGGTGGAAGCGGCGTTAAGAGACAGTGAGTCACATCTTAAGACAGTGTTGGCTCAACATGAAGCTGTGGTTTCAACTATTCCAGGTGTTATTGTTGAATTTGAAGCCAATGGGAAACCACTGTGGTGGAATAAACGAGCGGAGCTTGTGTCAGGTTTAAGTGGAGAAGATTTTGCATCTCAACAGTTAAATGAACGGGTTAGTGAAGACTCTAAAGATGATTTACGCCAGGCAATTATTAATGGCATTAAAACGGGGAGTTTTGAACTGCATGCAAAAATACTCACCAGTGAAGGTGAGGTGCCATATCAGTTTAATGGTGTACGAATCTCACCAAAAGGAAGCAATAATGCCAGATTATTAACTATTGGCATGGATGATAGCGAGTCAATAAAATCGCAGATTGTGATGCAGAATGCCAGAGATGTGGCGCTAGAGTCTTCCCGAGTGAAGAGTGAGTTTCTGGCCAATATGAGCCATGAAATTAGAACCCCTATGAATGGTATGTTGGGAATGCTGCAACTGCTTGCTGACAGCAACCTGAATGCAGAGCAAAAGAATTTTTCCGATATCGCGCTTCGTTCGGCAGATCAACTTTTAAATGTTATTAATGATGTGCTTGACTTTTCCAAGCTTGAGGCAGGTAAGTTAGAGATAAATCGGTCTGATTTTTCACTCAGAATGTTGATTGAGGATGTGGTCGAGTTGTTTGCAAACAAGGCGTATGATAAAGGTATCATGATTTATGCCGATATGGCCTTTGATATTCCAGAAATAATTAATTCAGACCCACAAAGATTAAAACAAATTTTATCTAATCTTGTCGGTAATGCCGTTAAATTTACCGAGAAAGGCCATATACTGTTAAAAGTGGCTGTTGAGGCCGCTGGCAAGAATCTTGTTTTATCAATTATTGATACAGGTATTGGTATAAATATAGATGATCAAGATAAAGTCTTTAATTCTTTTTCCCAAGCAGATGGGTCGTCAACAAGAAAGTTTAGTGGTACTGGTTTAGGCCTGTCTATCGTAAAACAATTAAGCAAGCTTCTTGGTGGAGATGTTGAGCTTAAATCGATACCTGATTTTGGTTCTGAATTTAGAGTTGTTATTCCACTATCAAAAAGCAGAGAAAAAAACAAATTTGTAAATACATTGCCACAGTTGGAGTCAATATTCAATATTTGTTATATCGGTAATGACCTCATTCAGTCGGCTATTTTTAAATCATTTTCAGACCATATCAATCAAAATTATAGATTACTTACAGAAACAGAATACAGCTCTTTTAACCCAGGTAAGGGAGACTATATTTTTTTAATAGACTTGGAATTTTTAAATACGCTCAAGTCATCAGTGCTTTGGGAGAAAATATTGAATTATAGATTATGTCTGCTTGTCTATCAGAATGATCTAAAATTATTTTATGCTATAAATAAAGAGTTTGACTGTAAATTAGTCAACGTTTTATTACCGTTGCGGTATAAAATATTTATTGAAATTACTCAAGGCAATATTAATATGGGTTATCAAGTCAATAAGTACAATACGGCTTTAGTGAAAAAAACACCCGCACAAGCGCCTAAGATACTTGTTGTTGAAGATAATGACGTCAATCAGAGAGTTATATTGACTATGCTTCGAAAGCTTGGGTTTGAAGCTTTGCTTGCTGCAAACGGGCAGCAAGGTCTGGAGATTCTTTCTTCAAATAAACAAGTCGAATTAGTCATAATGGATTGTCAAATGCCACTAATGGATGGTTATACGGCTGCACGTAAAGTGCGTGGTAATGCGGAAAAATATAATCCGAATATTAAAATCATTGCTATGACAGGAAATGCTTTGGAAGGTGATAAACAAAAGTGCCTTGACTCTGGAATGAATGACTATATGTCAAAACCAATTCGGCTGGCGACCTTAAAAGCTAATTTGGAACAGTGGTTGTCTTAGGAATGAAAGTCATGAATTCAGGGTGAGTGATTTAATGCGCTGATTTTTTTGTTTCAGCGAGTTTTGAAGCAGCCGTTGGAGGGAGGCTGCTGCTCGTTCACGCAAGGAGCCGCTATTGACGCGGGATGAGGTCAGGCAATTTCCGGGCACCGAGGCAAACAATCCGGCAACGCCATTGATGACGCCGTTCGGCAGCAGGCATTGCTGTTGATACAAGTGCGGTACGCGGATTTTGCCCGGCAAAAACAACACCAGATCCCACTTGGAAGCCCGCCCCTGACCACCCATGGCGAACCTCCCCCTCAGGCAGCAGTGCTGGAAACTAACGTGCTAAGGGGACATCTTAACTTTGGGTTGACAGGAATGTCGATTAGATTTCTAGAAACTGCTACCATCCGCGGCCATGTTACGTACTGATTTTGACTATTATTTACCGTCTGTGCTGATTGCCCAGCAGCCGTTACCCGAGCGTGCGGCCAGTCGTTTGCTATTGCTGGATGCGGCGGCAGGCCGGCTTGAGGATGGTCGTTTTTGTGATCTGCTCGATCAGCTGCAAGCGGGTGATCTGTTGGTGTTTAATGATACCCGGGTTATTCCGGCGCGCTTGTTGGGTGTTAAAGCCAGTGGTGGCAAGGTGGAAGTGGTGATTGAGCGGGTGGTGGATCGTCACAATGCGCTGGCCCATGTCCGGGCCAGCAAATCACCCAAGTCTGGCAGTCGATTGCGGCTGGAGGGTGGGGTTGATGTTGAGGTGACGGGACGGCAGGCTGACTTGTTTGAATTGCGGTTTCTTGATCAGCGGCCACTGTTTGAAATACTGGAACAGGTCGGTCACATGCCTTTGCCTCCCTATATAAGCCGTGATGATGAATTGGCTGACCGAGAGCGTTATCAGACGGTTTTTGCCAACAGCCCGGGTGCCGTGGCGGCACCAACGGCGGGCCTGCATTTTGATCAGGCCATGTTGGACAAATTGACGGAAAAAGGCATTGAAAAGGCCTTTGTCACCTTGCATGTCGGTGCGGGTACCTTTCAACCGGTGCGGGTGGAGAATGTTGCTGACCATAAAATGCATGCTGAATATGTAGAGGTGAGCGAGCAGGTTTGTGATCAGATTAGCGCGACCCGTATCCGAGGTGGCCGAGTGGTGGCAGTGGGCACTACGGCCTTGCGTAGTCTGGAGGGGGCAGCGGTTGCCAATAATGGATTGGCAGCGTTTTCAGGCGAGACCTCTATTTTCATAACCCCAGGCTATCAGTTTCAGGTGGTGGATTTATTGATGACCAATTTTCATCTGCCCGAATCAACCTTGTTAATGTTGGTTAGCGCCTTTGCTGGTTACGAGCGGGTGATGGCAGCCTACCGACATGCGGTTGAGCAGCAATATCGATTTTTTAGTTACGGTGACGCCATGCTTGTAATACCAGAACCGAATGTATTGGCAGAGAGAGTTTGATGAAGTTTGATTTGAAAAGTACCGACGGTAATGCCCGCCGTGGCCAACTGAGCTTTGAACGCGGCACAGTGCA
>JAJRWO010000232.1 GCA_024276775.1 Gammaproteobacteria bacterium
ATTAACGCATCGGACATAGCTTTCAATTTCCCAACGGACGGACAAAAAAACCGCCAAAAACAAAAAGGCAGTCCCCAATAGAGACCGCCATGCAATATTAGACGGAAATTCTAGCGATTTGCCGGGAGAGAGGCAATAGCCAAAAAGCCCACCGCGATTCTCTCCGACAGCAAAACTCAACTTTATGAATACTTCATGACAACTTTATGGATACTTCATAACAAGCTCATCATGAACTCATGGCAGAAGGTTACAGTTTGGCTAACCTGGAATGAAATAGTGACCGTGTTTGTCATATTCCACCAATATACGGCGTAAGGATACTACCGTGACCCAAACATTTTTGCCATTCCCCCGGAAATTTCTGAAAAAACCGCCGCATTCCCCCCGCACTGAACCGCGCAGACTGCGCATTGCTTTATATTCCCACGATACTATGGGAATGGGGCACATGCGGCGTAACCTGATGATCAGTCAGGCTCTGTCCTGTTCCGAGCTGCAAACCAATATTTTAATGGTCACCGGTGCTCGCCAGGCAAGCGCTGCCCAAATGCCGCCGGGAGTTGACTGTGTCACATTGCCGTCTTTACGCAAAAAAAGTAACGGTTGTTACCTGTCCCGTTCGTTGAATATTCCGGTGGAGGATTTAAAAAAAATCCGCGCGCAGATGATACGTGCTTCAATTGCGGCCTTCGACCCGGATGTGTTCATTGTTGACAATGTGCCACGCGGCGCACTCAGTGAGTTGGATGCGACCTTGTGGGACATCCGCCGACGCGGCCGCACACGTTGTGTACTCGGTTTGCGGGACGTGCTTGATGAACCTGAGCAAGTGAAGGCCGAATGGCATAAAGCCGGCAACAGGGAAGCGATCCACCATTTTTACAATAAAGTGTGGATTTATGGTGACCCCAATGTTTATGACGCCGTTCGCGAATACAGTATGAATAGCGACATAGCGGACAAGGTGAGTTACACCGGTTATTTTGACCGCCGCATTCGTTTTACACAGCATCAGGAGCACACTGTAAAACCGAGTCGCGCCGAATTGGGTATTCCTGACGGACGCTTCGTTTTATGTATGGTGGGCGGTGGGCAGGATGGTGCGTGCCTCACTGAGGCATTTGCGCAAGCCACGTTGCCTGTGAACATGCTTGGCGTTATTGTCACCGGGCCATTCATGCCCGCAGAAACGAAAGCCGCGCTCCACCGCATGGCTGCCATCCGGACTGACCTGAAGGTGATTGAGTTTCTCAACGAACCAACACTTTTGCTGCAGCAAGCCGACTGTGTGGTCGCCATGGGGGGTTACAATGTCGTCTCAGAAATACTCTCATTCGAGAAACGTGCGCTGATTGTTCCCCGCATTAACCCCCGCCGGGAGCAACTGCTGCGTGCCGAGCGACTTAAAGCCCTGGGTGTGATTGATCTCACTCTTCCCGAGGATGTAAGTCCGGAGGGGCTTTCATTGTGGATAGCGCATGCCACCCGTTATCCCACGACTCCGGAAGTACATGCCCAACTGGATTTTGGTGGTTTGTCCCGCTTGCCTGGCCTGATCACTGAAGTTTGCCAATGTACCCAATAACTCACAGGAGTCCGTTATCATGATTCCCAGCTCTTGCCTGCCGCGAATCGGTTATGTTGTAAAACGTTATCCGCGCTACTCAGAAACATTCATCGTTAATGAAATTCTTGCTCACGAGGAAGCGGGTCTCTCATTGGACATTTTTGCTTTACGCCCATCCAACGATACGCATTTTCAGGATAACATCGCAAAAGTGCGCGCACCCATCACCTACCTGCCTGAACTGAGTGTGCTCAGCGTCAGTGAATTCTGGGGCGAGCTTATGGCTGCGATCAAAAACCTGCCAGGCTGGGTAACGGGTCTCGATGCTGCACAGTATGAAGTTGCTCGTGATGTTTACCAAGCGGCGTTACTTGCCTTGCAGGCACGCGAAAAAGGTATTGAACATTTGCATGCCCATTTCGCCACGTCGGCAACAACGGTGGCTCGTTTAGCCGCATTGTTTGCCGGTCTCACCTATTCTTTTACTGCTCATGCCAAAGATATTTTTCATGAAAGTGTGCAACATCAGGATTTGCAGAAAAAAATTTCGGATGCTACATCGGTCATCACGGTCAGCGATTACAATGTCGATTTTCTGCAAAACAGATTCGGACATTCTGCAAGCAAAGTTCAGCGTATCTACAATGGCCTCAATTTATTCCGATTACCGTATTCCGATCCGCATCATCGACCATCCCGTATTGTTGCCGTTGGCCGTTTGATCGAAAAAAAAGGCTTTTGTGATTTAATCGCCGCCTGCGCTGAATTGCATAAGCGTAATGTCGATTTTGAATGTCAGATTATAGGGGGTGGTCCATTGCAAAATACGCTCGTTGCAGACATCCATCAACGCGGCTTGCAAAACAAGGTTAAAATGCTTGGGCCTCTGTCACAAAAAGAAGTCATCACCTGTCTGCAACAAACTGCAGTATTTGCCGCACCGTGTGTTGTCGGCTCAGATGGCAATCGTGATGGTTTGCCTACTGTGTTGCTCGAAGCCATGGCTCTGGGTGTACCGTGTATTTCTACTGATGTCACGGGTATTCCGGAAGCCATCAGGCACAATCACTCCGGACTTATTGTACCGCAAAAAGACGTTGCCGCCCTCACAGATGCATTGGCGCATTTATTACTCCAGCCGCAGGAACGTACACAGCTTGCGCAGCACGCGCGCCGTTTGATCGAACAAGCTTTCGATATTGATCAAAACACGGCGGTCTTACGTTCAGTGTTCGACACCGCCACATCCAATAACGTGCTGAAAAGCAAAAAGGCTGGATGATGAAAATTGCGTATGTTTGCGCTGATCTGGGGATACCGGTTTTCGGTTACAAGGGATGCTCGATACATGTGCAGGAAGTCATTCGGGCTTTTTTAAACCAGGGCGCGGATGTCACACTTTTTACCCCTTGCCTGGGTGGCGAAATTCCCCTCGACCTGCAAGGCCTGACGGTTGTTCAGCTGCCCGGAAATGCTTCTACGGTTCCAGCTCAGCGTGAAACGTTTACCGTCAATCTAAATAAACATATAGCGTCAGCATTGGCACATACCGGCCCTTTTGAGATGATTTATGAACGCTATTCACTTTGGAGTTTTGCGGCAATGGAGTTTGCCCGAGCCCAGACATTGCCCGGTATTCTGGAAGTCAATGCGCCAGTGATCGAAGAACAAAGTCGCCACCGTCAATTGGTCAACCGGGGCAAGGCTGAGCAAACCACCCATCGTGTGTTTGCTGCCGCATCAACATTGATTGCGGTATCCGCCGAAGTTGCCCGTTATCTGGATAGTTATAGTGAAACCTGCGAGCGTGTTCACGTCATCAGCAATGGTGTCAATCCTGAACGCTTTCAATGGCCGCCTGCCGTCAAGTCAGTGCAGACCTTTATCATTGGTTTTGTCGGCACGCTAAAACCTTGGCACGGGCTTGATAGTTTAATCGACGCATTTGTACTGTTACAGCACAAACACTCCAGAGTTCGGTTGCTGATCGTAGGTGATGGCCCCAAGCGTGGCGAACTGGAAAGTGCATTGCAATCCCATGGTCTCACCGAAAATGCTTACTTTACCGGTGCGGTGGCACCTGACGAAATACCTGCGCTGCTGGCTTCAATGGATGTCGCTGTCGCACCTTATCCTGACAGTCCGGACTTTTATTTCTCGCCGTTAAAGGTATTGGAATATATGGCAGCAGGCTTGCCTGTTATTGCCAGCCGCATTGGCCAGCTTGCTTCGTTGATTCAACATGGCCGTAACGGCATATTGTGTCCTCCCGGCGAACCTGTAGCCCTGGCCAAAGCATTGGAGCAACTCCTGGAAAACCCGACACTGCGCCATACCCTGGGAAACGAAGCTCGCTATACAGTTCAGGCACACAGCTGGCGTTCGGTTGCGCAGCGTATCTTTGAACTTGCTGATATCACCACAGAAAAATCACCACAACAAATCCGCCGGGATGACTTGAACGCAGCATCAAAATAGTGGGGTATAGAGTACAAAAGCCGCAATGAAAAACGCTATGAGTAAAAATAAACATCTGCGTGACAGTGCTCCTGGTTTATGGCGGATAGGCCGTTTTTTTCGTCAAAAATGGGCGCTTACCGGTTATTGTTAACAGGTTCTTTTATCGCACTGTTGTGTGAAATTTTATTTGTGATAGCTGTCCCCTGGCCACTTAAATTTGTGATCGACAATCTTATTGTCCAGGGTGAAAACGCAAATAATGCATTACCGAATCCGGAGCTATTATTGATATTGGCCGCAGCCGCAGTGGTTGTCATTGCCGGACTCAAGGCTTTGTCAGGTTATCTTCATACCATCGGTTTTGCACTGATCGGTAGCCGGGTATTGGCCGAAGTCCGTCAGGATCTTTACCAGCATCTGCAAGCCTTATCTTTGTCCTTTCATACTAAAAACAAAAGCGGGGATCTTATCACGCGAGTCATCAGTGATCTGGGTATTGTCAAAGAAGTGATGATCAATACCATACTCCCATTGTTTGGCAGTCTGGTGTTGCTGGTCAGCATGTTTGGCATCATGTTCTGGCTACACTGGCAACTGGCATTGATTGCGTTGGCGATACTACCGATGTTTTGGCTGGCAGCAGGTTATCTGGGAAAACGCATCCAAAAAGCATCACGCAAGCAACGCCACCGGGAAGGCGCAATGGCCTCTACCGCAGCCGAATCAATTGCGTCAATTAAAGCAGTGCAGGCACTGTCACTTAATAATAAATTTGCGCATTCATTTGGCATTAACAACCGTAAAGACCTCCAGCACAGCGTGCGCGCCAAACAGCTCAGTGCCTTGTTGACCGGCACAGTGGGAATCCTTATCGGCGTGGTTACTGCACTCGTATTATGGTTTGGCGCACGTCTGGTCGTCAGCAATGAGCTTTCTCCCGGCGAGTTGTTGGTGATACTTGCCTATCTTAAATCCTCATTCAAGCCGGTGAGAAGTTTTTCCAGACAAGTCAGCCGGCTCGCCAAGGCCGCCACCGCAGGCGAACGTGTGCTGGATATTTTTGAGCAGACGCCAGACATCAGTGATTCCCCTCATGCACAACCTGCACCGCCGTTACGCGGTAACGTCTGCTTTGAGCAAGTCAGCTTTGCTTATGAACCTGGGTACCCGATATTCCAAAACTTGAATTTTTCAGTCATTGCAGGGCAGAAAATTGCGTTGGTCGGCGCCTCAGGCAGTGGTAAGTCCTCAATCATCAATTTGTTATTACGTTTGTACGATCCACAAAGTGGTCGGGTGTTGCTGGATGGCCATGACATTCGGGACTTTACCGTACATTCATTGCGCTATCAAATCAGCGTAGCCCTGCAAGACCCTTACATATTCGCTACCAGCGTACGTGACAATATCGCCTACGGTTTATCCGATGCCAGCGATGCAGAAATCGAAACTGCCGCTAAATTGGTGAATGCACATCAGTTTATCCTGGCCTTGCCTAAAGGTTATGACACGCTTATTAGTGAGCGCGGTGCTACGCTCTCGAATGGCCAACGACAACGCATTGCCCTTGCCAGAACCGCAATTCGCTGCTCGCCGATACTCATTTTGGACGAGCCTACCACTGGACTTGATCGTGAAAATGAGATCGCTGTTGTCGATGCGCTTATTCGGTTATCAGAAGGCCGTACCACTTTTCAAATCACTCATCATTTACATCACGCCCTACATTCCGATGCCATATGGCTGCTTGAGCAAGGGCGCATTATTGAACAAGGTACTCACGCCCAGCTTATGCAACTCAATCAACGCTATGCGGCCATGTTCAAGGCAGATTTGAGAAATATCAACCAAAAGGAAAATAGCGATGTTATCAACGGCTGAGGAAAAACTTGTGCAACGAGACGAGGCTATTACCGGAATGAAAATGGTGATGGACCCGGATATCTTTCTTGATGCATTACGTACTACCCAACCCTGGTTGAATGTGAGTAGCGTACAGTTAACTTATATACGCTACCGACCAACACGGTTTTGTCTTGTCTCCTATCGAATCAACACTCCTAGCGCTGCCGAACCTTTATTAACTCATGTGACAGCCTACAATCAGAAGTTTTGGAGAAAATTGTCCATTCCCGACAATAATCACCACGTTGCATTACAAGATCACGTATTGCTTTCCATCTTTCCTGGAGACCACAAGCTGATCGCTCTCGCACAACTGATGAACCGTCAGAACAGGCAGACTATTTTGAAAAACCTGGAGCCTGTCGATGTTACAGCTTTGCCGGAAAATATTTCGACAGAGATTGAAACCCTATCGTATAAACCGCAACGACGTTATGTCGGCCGTATTCACTTCGAACACGGTACCAGTGCATTATTAAAACATTATCGCGAACGCGAATATCATTCATCGGCAGTCACTACAGTGATTGATTGCCCAGCTACCGCTCGATTACGAACGCCACGTTTATTGGGGCGATTACAACGCGATCACAGTTTGTTGTTCGAATGGCTCCCGGGACAATTATTGAATTCTAAAACAATTGCTGCACCGACTGCCACTGCTTTTCTCTACGAGATTGGTGCTGCACTAGCTGAATTTCACACGTTGGCAACAGATGGTTTGAAGCAGCGTACATTGAGTATGAAAGTCGATAAATTAAGTGCTGTTGCGACTACCATTGCCCAGCTTCATCCACCACTGGCCACATTCTCCCAAGACCTCGCCGCCGACATCAGCCAAAAGCTGTTACAAGAAGCACTTGTTGCACAGCGTATACATGGCGATTTCACTCCGAATCAAATTGTACTGATGGATAAGGGTCAAATCGCCATTGTCGATCACGATGAAAACGTCTGTGGCAACCCGGTAGAAGATCTGGGTTTATTTATCGCATGTTTGTTCAGGTATGAGTACAAAAGGCTAATAACACGTCAGCAGAATGAATCACTGATTGATGCATTACTCGAAGGCTATCAGTTCACCGCACAACAACAAGTTACGAAAACACTGCATTATCACATCGCAACAGCAATGTTTACGGTGACCCATCGACCATTTAGAAACCACCAGACCAACTGGCCTGAGGAAATACAGGTCATGTTGGAACGCGTCAACGACATTCTGAATTTACCATATTCAACACGCTAAAGGCTACGATCATGAATACCCTGAATATGACGGTTAAAATGCCACCAACCCATCGAATCAACGAGACTTTTGAAGGTGCTCACCAAGCACTTGATGCCACAGCGGTGCAGGCTGAATTATCACGTCTCTCCTTTTTTCTACGTGATGGTTTTTTGCCGGAACTTATTTCGATTCGTGTCAGTCATTACAAACCCGGGCGGCGTTGTCTCATTGAATACGAACTCTTGGTCAAACACGCTTCACGCAGTCCCCAGCGATTGACGTTGATGGCCAAAATACGGATGAAAGCCCATGACCGCCGTACCTGGGCGGCAGTCAACGGACTATGGGAGGCTGGTTTCAACGAGCAAGCTGATGACCGGATCATGATACCTCGTCCGATTGGCGAAATTCCTCGTTGGCATATGTGGCTGCAACTCAAAGTACCGGGTGTTACGCTGGAGCAACTCTTTGCCAACCCAAAAGGTGTACATTTCGCAGAGCGCATTGCTGAGGCCGCACATAAAATCCATCGCAGTGGTGTGCCCACACAACGCCGTCACACAATAGCGGATGAATTAGCAATTTTGCACGAACGCCTGAGCATAACAGCCAATTCTCGCCCAGAGTGGTCCAGCCGGATTGAACGCATTATCAATGACTGCGAAAACCTCGGAAACAGCCTGCCGCCTGCTGTCGTATGTGGCATCCATCGGGATTTCTATGCCGAGCAAATTATTGCCGATGGAGAGACGCTTTATCTTTTGGATTTTGATCTTTATTGCGCAGGAGACCCCGCACTCGATATTGGTAATTTTATTGCACACATCATTGAATTTAGTTTGCGCACAACGGGAGATATCTATGCATTTTACCATATAGAGCAAGCTCTTGCGAAACGGTTTTTACAGCTTAACCCTGGCATCGCTGCGCAAACTCTGCATGCCTATGCCACTTTAACACTGGCACGGCATATTTATCTCAGCACCTTGTTCAGTGAGCGGAAAGCCTATACGAAAACTTTACTTGAACTTGTGGAACAGCGACTCGGCAATCCATAATCGTGATGAAATATTTCAACGCATCGTGCATTTTCAAGCCTCACTTATCGGTTCGAATAACACAATTCTGCTTTTGGAAAATACTTGCGATCCGTATGACCTTGACTTGTTGTCTGACAGTGGCCAGTACAGTTTCAGTTGCGAAAAGCTTTCAGAACATCCCATTATTCACTCAGCGTCCACAGGACGAAGAACGACCCGACGAGCAATTTACCCTGCAATGGTTAAATCGACCATTGATCATTGGCGGTGAAATTGATACCAGGTTGAGATATCGGGAGGATTTTTCACTGGGCCGTCGTGATGATGATGGCTCGCGCCTCGGCCTCAATCTACAACTGGAATTCCTTTATCGTTTATCGTCCGACACTTCGCTCTATCTTGAAATGGATTACCGTTACCAGACAGATTTGTATGCCGAAGATGGTGACACGGAATCAACGGAAAGAATCAGACTTGGAGAATGGTGGTTATATCTGAAAGGGCTCGCAAATTCAGGCCTGAGCCTGCAAATTGGTCGCCAATATCTTGGTGACCAACGCGAGTGGTGGTGGGATAAAAAACTGGATGCCGTGAGTGTGCAATATACCGATGACACTTTCAATACCCAATTCAGTATTGGGGTACATCCGAAAGCGGTTTTTGACGAAAACGACGGTCTGGACCCCGAAGATGAGAATGTCATCTGGCTACTCGCCAGCTCAAATTGGGAATGGACGAAAAAAATTATTTCGAGATATTTTATCTTTATCACTTTGATCGCTCCGCGACACCCGAGGTGGGCGACATCATCCCCGAAACATTAGAGGACGAGGAAGATGCTGTACTTAATTGGTTCGGCCTACGCAGTCGTGGCAGATTTAAAATCACTGATTTGGGAAGAGTTTACTACTGGTTGGACAGCGGTATCGTTTACGGCAAAGAAACGCTGATTGATTTTAATGATAGTGGCGACAGACAAAGCAAAGTCAGTAAGCGTCTCGAACGTAGCCGTTATGGCTGGGGGTTGGATTTCGGTGCCACCTGGGAAAGCAGACTGCCTTATCAGCCACGACTCACTTTCGGTTATGCCATAGGCTCGGGTGATGCAGACCCTGATAATGAGATGAATCGAGCCTATCGTCAAAGCGGCTTGCAAAGTAATGATAACAAGTTTCGTGGCGTCAACAGTTTTCGCTACTACGGTGAATTATTACGCCCAGAGCTTTCCAATCTGAAGATAAGAACAATTGCGCTAGGTTTTCCTTTACTAAAAAACAGCTCTATTGAATTGGTTTATAACCACTATACACAAATCTATGCCATGGATGAATTGCGTAACAGTCGGCTACGCACTAACCCGGAAGGCGTAAACCGCGACATCGGTGAAGCATTCAATATCATCCTGGGACTGGAAGACTGGAAACAGCTGGAGTTTGAGTTAATTGTGGCTCAATTTTATGCTGGTAAAGCCTACGGTGCATTCTCTGGTCGAACGGCATCAAATATTATGTTGCAGGCTGAGTACAATTTCTGATGAAAAACTTGTATACATTGTTCGAAAAGGAGTGAAGAAATGAAATTCGAGGAAATATATTCAATTGTTGGTGGTGTAAAGTATATCAAAACGAAAAATTCCCAATTCCTTTACGACTTTATTTTAAAGGAAAAACTAACGCATATTCTTGAACTGGGGATTGCCCATGGCACAGCCACTTGCTATATGGCCGCAGCGCTACAGGAGCTTGGTAAGGGATCAATCACAGCTGTGGATTTATTGAAAAACAGTTTCAAACCATCGGCGGAAGAGCAATTACAAAGGTCTGGCCTGTCGGAAATTGCCAATGTGGTACGTATGCAAACCAGTTATACCTGGTTTTTGCATGATGATATTTTAAGAAACACAAAAGATAATACATGTAATGAAATCTATGACCTTTGCATTATTGATGGCCCCAAAAATTGGACTATTGATGGCGCGGCCTTTTTCTTTGCGGATAAACTTCTTAAAAAAAATGCCTGGATTATTTTTGATGACTATAACTGGACTTATGCGGCGGCGGACAACCGGCGCGATATCACCGATGGCATCACTCATCGCTTATTGTCTGCGGAGGAGAAAGAAATACCCCATGTTAGAGACATCTTTGAGCTACTGGTAAAACAACACCCATGCTACGGTAATTTTATGTTGCTCGAAGACAGCGGCTGGGCTCTTGCTCAAAAAATTAGCTAGGGGCATATTGATGTTTGATAATCAATATTATCAATTTATGGCGCATGGAATGCACCCTGCCCATCGTCTAAAAACTCCAGGTGGCTAGCGTTGTGATTCAATGATTTCGCGTATTTCGTTGTTGGTTAACACAATCGGGTTGGTGCGCATGCTGCGACTGCGGCAGCATGCGATGATGTTGTCTGCGTCCGACGCTTGAACACCATAGTGTCCCAGTCGTGGAAGCGGTGAATTTCAAGGTAGTTGTCGCCAAAAGTTAATAATTATGCCGCCTTAAATCCCATTGACTCCCGCTGCGGAGCAGTTTATTTCAGGATAAGTATAGATAAAACGCCTGCAATTTAGTCAAATCCCTCCTAACCCTGTTTTTTCAAAGAAGAGGACTGAGTTACCTCCAGTTTGTAACCAAAGCCCCTTACAGTTTTGATGAGTAATGCGGGAAATCCGTCATCCACTTTTTTTCTGAGATTACGAATGTGGACTTCCACTACATTGGTCAACGGATCGGTGTTGTAGCCCCACACCTGATCGAGTATTTTGCTACGGCTGAACACACGTCCCGGAGCATTCATGAAATACTCCAGTAGTGCGTGTTCTTTGGGGGTTAGTTTGATAAGTTGACCTGCACGATGTACTTCCCGGGTTTCCCGGTTGAGCGTCAAGTCAGATACCTGCAATTCTATGGGTTGCTCTTTATAACCCTGGCTGCGTCGCAGTAGCGCTTGAATACGGGCAATCAGCTCGTCAAAGGAAAAGGGTTTGGCAAGGTAGTCATCTGCCCCTATGTGTAGACCCGTTACTTTATCTTCCAGGGTATCCATGGCTGTAAGCATCAGAATCGGAGTGGTGATGCCTTGCTGGCGTAGTCGGCGACAGATGTCCTGGCCGCTGATGTCAGGAAGCATCAGGTCCAGTAATAACAGGTCATATTCGGTGTGGGTGGCGAGTTGCAAGCCCAGTTTCCCGGTAGCGGCTGTTTCAATCAGATAACCTTCTGCCTCCAGCCCTCGCCTGACAAATTGTAAAATCCGTTCATCATCTTCAATAATCAATATCGTCATCGTTTGTATCCTTACAAGAGCTCATACTTAAACTCGCAGACTCAAGTCATAATATCGGCAGGGTAATGGTTACACGGGTGCCTTGGCTTGGCATGCTGGCTGCTTCAATGGTGCCTTGATGTGCCGCAATAATTGACTTGGCCAGTGGCAATCCTAGCCCTGAACCAGAAGGAACCTTGTTGCGAGCTTGTTTCCCCCGATAAAAACGTTTGAATACTTCCTCCAGCTCTGCAACTGGAATTCCCATACCCTGGTCGCTGATAACCACGATGGCGCGGTTTTTGTCGGTTTGCAGGGTGATGGTGATTTTGCCGCCGGGGTGAGAATAGCGACAGGCGTTGTCAATCAGGATCAGTAATACTTGCTGTAACCGCAGCCAATCACCAGAAATGCTGATTGCTTGTTCTGGCAACTCCAGGTTCAATTGCAACTTTTGTTGATGAACAAGTGCTTGGGTACCTTCATATACGTTGTTGATCAAATCATTCAACACCAGTCGGGAAAGCTCGAAACGAAGGTTGGCGGATTCGGAACGAGCCATGAATAACAGGTCTTCCACCAATTTCCCCAACTGGTCGCTAAGTTCAACAATTCGCATGAGGGCATCACGATATTCTTCTGTAGATTTATCCTTACCTCGTGCAGTTACTTCAGCTTCACCGCGAATAGCGGTAAGCGGGGTACGTAATTCATGGCTGATGTCGGCTAAAAAACGTAGTCGCCCTTCGTCGATGTGCTGTAATTTTTCATTGGCTTCCTGGAGTTCACGGGTGCGGGTATTCACCTTATTTTCCAACTCCGCCTGAGCAACCAGCAGGTGTTGTCGTTGCTGGGCCAGTTGCTGGGTCATGTCGTTGAAGTTTTTTGCGAGGTAAGTGAATTCGTTGCGCCCGGGCAGTTTGATGCGGTGCGCCAGATCATCTTTGCCCACTTGGCGCACCCCCTTTACCAGTCGGTCTAACGGGATACTGAGGCTGCGCCACAACCAGGCGGCCATGAGCAGCGCCAGGCAGAAGGCCATTATGGCGGTTATTGCAGCCATCCATTGAAGATCATTCAGTAATTGCTGGGCCTGTTGGCGGGCATCTGCCAGTTCTTCACGCTCCTCAGCAATTGCTGTGTCGATAATGGGTTTGAATTGCTGATCAATCGTCTGCTCCAGTACTGCTTCCAATACGGCTTGTGCCGGTTCTTCTGCGCCACGACGCTGCAATGACATGATGCGTTCAAATGCCCAGATTCCCTCAGTAAGGAGTTTCTCAATTACGTCGATCTGCTCAAGTTCCTGCGTTTCCTGCGCCAATTCCCGCTCATCCACATGATTTATTTCAGCATTGGTGGCAATCCGCAGTCGGTTGAGTGATTGTTGGAGTTTCTGGTAGGAGAGTTTTGCCTGCTCTACGCTGGCATCGCCATCAAGCACGACGATATCCACTAGCTCTTTGAAGTGGCGATAGGCATCGTGGGAGAGTTGAACGTAGGCCTGGGCAGCGTCATGGGCCAGTTGGCTACGTTGAAAGTAGTATTCTGCCCGGTGAGCACCCCAATACAAGGTGGCGGCCAGTAACAGTACAATGGTTAACAGTATGGCAAGCGCCATGGTTAATTGTAGCCTGAACATCGCTGTATTATTAAAGCAATCAACCGGGAAAATGATGAATAAAAGATTAAGATCAGATTAAAAATGGCAAGGGATTTCAAAGCTCCCGCTCCTGACTTACATCTCTGTAGCTGTGCTTAAATGTACATGAAAAAAGGGGCCAACGGCCCCTTTTTTATGTTATTCACAGACACTGATAAGGAACGTGTATGAAATAACGTCCTTGAGCGAGCGTTTAGCCACCGAAGTTACTCGCCACGAAATCCCAGTTCACCAGGTTCCAGAATGCTTCCACATATTTGGGGCGGGCATTGCGGTAATCGATGTAGTAGGCATGCTCCCACACATCGCAGGTCATGATAGGTGTCTGGCCTGCTGTCATCGGGTTGGCGGCATTGGAAGTATTGACAATTTCCAGTGTACCGTCGCTGTTTTTCACTAGCCAGGTCCAGCCGGAGCCGAAGTTGGTGGCACAGGAGGTCGCAAATTTTTGCTGGAAATCGGCAAAAGAACCGAAGGTGCTGTTAATGGCATC
>JAJRWO010000018.1 GCA_024276775.1 Gammaproteobacteria bacterium
GGGCTTGGTGCGAGAAGTGATTGTTGATTCGAGTAAGACCTTTTATGACCCTACCATGTCGCCTCATCACCATTTTTATAATATTGACACGGGCGAATTGACGGATGTGAAACACGGTGAGCTGTCCCTGGGTGAATTGCCTGTGTTACCTGAAGGCACCGTGGCTGAGACCGTCGATGTGGTGATTCGGGTCAGGAATATTGTCGCTCACTAGCACCGCTATTCTTGGGCAGAATTGAGGTGCGAGTGCCCGTCCAGCCTAAAAAAAACCGCTGCCTATACGAAGGAAGCGGTTTTTGTCTAAGCTGCTTTATTGTTCCAGATAATCAATTTTGTTTTCCACGCCATCCCATTCAGCGGCGTCTTCAGGCGGGTCTTGCTTTTCCGTAATCACGGGCCATTTAAGTGATAGTTCGGCATTCAGGGCGGTAAAGACCTGCTGGTCATCCGGTACATCATCTTCGGCAAAAATGGCATTGGCCGGGCACTCGGGTTCGCAGAGGGTACAATCTATGCAACCTTCGGGGTTGATCACCAGAAAATTCGGCCCTTGGTGAAAGCAGTCTACCGGGCAGACCTCGATACAATCGGTGTATTTACATTTGATGCAGTTGTCGGTTACAACAAAGGTCATGATTTCTTCCTCTTTTTAGTTGTTCAGAGTGACTCGAATTTATAATAATTGTTTAAGGTGATAAAGCGCATCCAATGCTTGGCGTGGCGTTAACGCATCAGGCTCGATCTCAGCCAGTTTTTCGGTGGCTGGGTGGGGCTGTGATTCAAACAGGCCCCGTTGTGGGTTGGCTGAAGGTACATTGGGCAGTGTGGCTGACGCAGCGGTATTTTCCAGTTGGTAGAGGCGTTGTTTAGCGGCGTTGATAACGGGCCGTGGGACACCGGCGAGGGCGGCGACTTGCAGGCCGTAACTTTGGTTAGCCGGGCCTTCCTTGACGGCGTGCATGAAGACGATGCTGTCGCCATGTTCAACGGCGTCGAGATGGACGTTGACCACGTTACTGTGCTGCTCGGGCATGGTGGTGAGTTCAAAATAGTGGGTGGCAAACAGGGTGAAGGCACCTATTTTTGCCGCCAGGTGCTCGGCGCAGGCCCAGGCCAGTGATAAACCATCGAAGGTGGAGGTGCCGCGGCCCACTTCGTCCATTAATACCAGGCTTTGCTCAGTAGCGTTGTGGAGAATGTTGGCGGTTTCGGTCATCTCTACCATGAAGGTGGAGCGGCCACCGGCCAGGTCGTCTGACGCACCGATACGGGTGAAAATTCGATCAATGGGACCGATGATAGCCGATTCTGCGGGCACAAAACTGCCAATGTGGGCTAGCAGGGTGATGAGGGCGGTTTGGCGCATATAGGTTGATTTACCGCCCATATTGGGGCCGGTAATGATTAACATACGGCGTTCGTTGTCAAAACGACTGTCGTTGGGCACGAACGGCGTTTCCAGATTTTTCTCTACCACCGGGTGACGACCGCCGACGATACTGAGGCAGGGGCGGGTGACCAGCTCGGGTTTGCTGAGGTTGAGGCTGTCGGCGCGTTCGGCCAAATTGGCCAGTACATCCAGTTCGGCCAGGGCGGTGGCCGAGGTTTGCAGCTCGGCCAGGTGTGGAATCAGTTTTTCCAGTAGCTGCTCATAGAGCGCCTTTTCCCGTGTCAGGGCGCGCTCGTTGGCGCTGAGCACCTTGTCTTCAAAGCTCTTTAGCTCAGGAGTGATGTAGCGTTCGGCCCCTTTCAGGGTCTGGCGGCGAATGTAGTCAGCCGGTACATTGGCGGCTTGCAGCTTGCTAACCTCGATGTAGTAGCCGTGAACGCGGTTGTAGGCCACTTTGAGGGTGGCAATGCCGCTACGTTCTTTTTCCCGCGCTTCCAGATCTATCAGGTATTGACCGGCATTTTGTTTCAGACTGCGCAGTTCATCCAGATCGCTGTCATAGCCGGGGGCGATGACGCCGCCATCGCGCATAACCACAGGTGGGTTGTCGATCACCGCCCGTTGCAGTAGCTCACTTAGTTCGGGGTATTGGCCGAGGTGAGTGATGGTTGCCTGAATCTGGGGTGAGTCCAGCGGACTAACGCTGGCAGCGACATCAGGTATCAGGGCCAAGGTGTCGCGCAACTGAGCCAGGTCGCGGGGGCGAGCGGATTTGAGACCGATACGGGCGAGAATGCGTTCCATATCGGCAATGCCGCGCAGGATTTCACGTGGATGCTCAAAATATTGATTCTCTAAAAGAGTTTCAACCGCTTGCAGACGATGATTCAGGAGGTTTTGATCGCGCATAGGGCGGTTTAACCAGCGCCTTAACAAGCGACTGCCCATGGCGGTGGTGCTTTGATCGAGTACGTCGAGCAAGGTGTTGTCGCGGCCGCCCATCAGGTTGCTTTCCAGTTCCAGGTTGCGGCGGCTAGCGGCATCCATTACCACGCTGTCTTCTCGCCGTTCAACACGGATGCTGTGAATATGCGGCAGGTTGGTGCGTTGGGTGTCGAGGGTATACTGCATCAGGCAACCAGCGGCACAGATGGCACTGGTCATGGTTTCGCAGCCGAAGCCTTGCAGGTCTTTGGTGCCGGTCTGCTCGGTCAGCAGGCGGATGGCGGTCTCTTTTTCAAAATACCAAGGCGGTTGCTGCCGCACCGGGTAGTGATCATCCAGTTTGAGCATGTGGCTGAGTTCTTCGCTGAGCAGCAGTTCTGCCGGCTTGAGGCGTTCCAGTTCATCGCTAACGGCATCTTGATCGCTGACTTCCATGACGGTCATGCGGCCGCTGGTGATGTCGAGGCTGGCAATGCCAAACTGGCTATCGCTGCGGCTGACGGCACAGAGTAAGTTGTCCTGGCGCTCATTTAATAGCGCTTCATCCGTCACGGTGCCCGGAGTGATGATGCGTACCACCTTGCGTTCAACAGGGCCTTTGCTGGTGGCCGGATCACCGATCTGCTCGGCAATGGCCACTGACTCACCTTGTCTGACCAGTTTGGCCAGATAGCCTTCGGCAGCATGGAACGGGATGCCGCACATAGGAATCGGTTGGCCATTGGACTGGCCACGGGCGGTCAGGGTGATGTCCAGCAGGCGGGCGGCCTTGCGGGCATCATCAAAAAACATCTCGTAGAAATCGCCCATGCGGTAAAACAGCAGTAGGTCGGGATGCTCTGCCTTGATGCGTAGAAATTGTTGCATCATCGGGGTGTGTTGTTTGTTTTTTTCTTTAGAACTCATGCTGTTGTACTGCTTATAGTATTGAAATATATTTAGTTTTGTGTCGTCTCTTAAAGTCTCAGTGAATATCATGGATATATGATCCAATCTCACTAATTAATTCAAAGTGTAACTTTATTTTGGAGTAAGTCTTACTGTCATCCAAAAGTTATACTTCCCTCGGTTTGTCGAACAAACTGAAATCAAATCAAGAGGATGCCCATGGCAACAGCACAGAGTATCAAACCTCTATCTTCCAGGACAGTAAAAACGGTGAAACCGGGCGATAAAATCAAGGCTGATACGGGTAAAAATGCGGGTTTGCGAGTGAAACAC
>JAJRWO010000233.1 GCA_024276775.1 Gammaproteobacteria bacterium
GCCGCCAATATTGTAAGTCTCGCCCACCACACCCGTCTCCAGCACCAAACGCAGGGCACAGGCGTGATCTTCAACAAACAGCCAGTCGCGGATATTGTCACCCTTGCCATAAATCGGCAGCGGTTTGCCATTCAGCGCATTCAAAACAATCAGCGGGATCAATTTTTCAGGAAATTGGTAAGGACCGTAATTATTGGAACAATTGGTCATCAACGTTGGCAAGCCATAGGTATGCAGCCAGGCTCGAACCAAATGATCGGACGACGCCTTGCTGGCGGAATAGGGTGAGTTGGGCTGGTAGCTTGAATCCTCGCGGAAAAACCCCTCCGCCGCCAGCGAGCCAAACACCTCATCAGTGGAAATATGGTGAAACCGAAACGCCTCGTGCTTCGCCCCGGTCAGGCCATTCCAGTAGGCCCGTGCCGCCTCCAGCAAGGTATAAGTACCCACGATATTCGACTGAATAAAATCCGCTGGACCATCGATAGAACGATCCACATGCGACTCCGCCGCCAAATGCATAATGGCATCGGGTTGGTATTTATCGAATAAAGCCGCAATCGCCGCTGCATCGCAGATATCCACCTGCTCAAAACAATGGCGCGGATCATCCAGCGCAACATCCAAAGTAGCCAAATTACCCGCATAAGTCAGCTTATCGATGTTCACCACCTTCACATCGGTCTCGGCGATAAACTGCCGTATCACCGCTGAACCTATAAAACCGGCACCGCCAGTAACAAAAATATTCTTTTTATTCATTAAATAATAGACCTGACATCTTTAACCCGAGTGTATTCAATTCTACCCCAGAATAACTTCGATTTCTTGCTACTGATGGATTCAATGCCCACGCAGACTTTTAAGTCGGTGATCATCATTATTTTAACAACATTTTCGCAGGATGCTTTTTGTCCTTCAAGGCGCTGTGAAGCTGAGTATTGTGAACTATTTAACGACAGAGCACGAGCTCACGCAGCACCGAGGTGGCATAACTGCCCGATGTCAGGAAGAAATTCAGCTGTAAACGATTATCACCTATCTGCCATTCAAAATGACTAACGGGCAGCCGCAAGGCACGCCGCTCCTGCTTCATTCCTGCCCGCTCCAGGCCATCACAAAATAGTGCAAAATTGTCGGCGCACTGTTGTTCAATCTGTTGTGTATCTGCTGTGCTGGCAAGGTGCCCGCGACCCCACATTGGCCCGGTGGGATGGATATCAAATTCGCCAATTCTACGTTTAATTTCATCATCGATAGCCTCAACCGAAAACACACTGTGACTGCCATTAAGCATCATCACATCACCCGCCAGGGCATGATTCCAATTTTGTGCAGCAACACGCATAGAAAGTAACTCATTAAAAATAGCCGAGCGAGCGGCGGATAGATACATGCTGCGTTTGTGTCTATCCTTGAGTTTGAATTCATTATTAAATAAGCCCGTGGCCTTAGCTAAATTATCACGACCAAAACGCTGCTCGCCAAAATAGTTTGGTACACCATTGACACTGGCAGTTTGCAGCCGTTGTTGAAGCGATTCAATGTCACCCTGTAAGTCACGGACAACGAGCTTGAAATAATTGCCTTTAAGGCTGCCGCGACGCAGCTTGCGGTTATGATGCACCACCTCAATCACTTCAACCTCGTCACAATTAAGCTGTGACCAATCGGGTTCAGGCTTATTAGAAAGATATACGCTAAACCATTGCGTCGTCACTGCATAACGATCTTTCAAACCGGCATAGCTGACATCCATATTTTTAACGCCCGCCAGGCGCGCAATTTGTTTGGCGATAAAATCAGTGTTCGCGTTACATTTGCGAATATGCAAGCAGGCATGTTCGCCCTCGCCTGTCAGTTCAAAACCTAAATGTTCATCGACCTGAAAGTCTTCCGGCTGGCTGCGGATAATGCCACTCGTTTTTGGTTTACCCAGGGCATAGGCTAAATGTTCAGTCGCTGACATGCTTAGTCTTCTGTTTCGTTAAGCAGCACAACCGCATGCGTGGCGATACCTTCTTTGCGTCCGGCAAAGCCGAGACCTTCGGTAGTGGTGGCTTTAATATTGAGACGTGATTCGTTCACCTCAATATCCGCAGCCAACAACCGCTTCATCTCCGACAGATACGGTTTCATCTTCGGCGCTTGAGCAATGATAGTGATGTCAGCATTGCCAACGCTATACCCTTCGGCCTTGAGTTTTTTCATCACATCGCGCAACAAAATACGGCTGTCGATATTTTTGAAGGCCTCATGGGTATCCGGAAAGTGGCCACCAATATCACCCAGGCCTGCTGCGCCTAACAATGCATCGATCAGTGCATGAATCACCACATCGCCGTCAGAATGCGCCAACATCCCCAGTTCATACTCAATCTTTACCCCAGCAAGAATCAGGTCACGCTCAGAGGCGAATTTATGGACGTCATAACCGTGACCAATACGCATTAGCTTGTTTCCTGCTGAGTCAAATACATCTCGGCCAGTGACAGATCTTCCGGGCGGGTAATTTTGATATTGTCACCACGACCGGCAATCATGCGTGGTTTCAAGCCAGCATACTCAATGGCCGAGGCATCGTCTGTCACCAGAAAGCCATCCGCCAGTGCTGTTTGCAACGCCTGTTGCAACTGTCCTAAACGAAACATCTGCGGTGTCAGTGCTCGCCACAGGTGTTCACGGCTAACGGTTTCCAATATATCGCCATTGGTATTGCTACGCTTCATGGTGTCGGTCACCGGCAAACCCAGCAACCCGCCAACAGGGTGTTCTTTCAGGCTATCAATCATGTGCGTGATATCTGCGTGGTGAATACAGGGACGGGCGGCATCATGCACCAACACCCAATCATTCGCAGCAGCAAAACCACTCAACAACTGCAAACCATTCAACACGGAATGACAGCGCTCTGCCCCGCCTTCGGCGACATAGATAGTGTCATCGTCTGAAAGGTCGAGTTGCTGCCAATGTTCATCGTCTGCACTGATGGCCACCACCACACCACTCACTTGTGGATGGCGACAAAGGCGTGACATGGTGTGCTCGATGACCGTCTTGCCATGCAGTTCTAAATATTGTTTTGGCACGGCCGCGGCCATGCGATGACCAATACCGGCAGCGGGCACTACAAACCAATATCTATTCTGCTTGTTCATCGATAATCTGAAAGAAAGTTTCGTCTTGTTTAATCATGCCCAGTTCACTGCGAGCACGTTCTTCGATTGCTTCAACACCCTTTTTGAGGTCTTTCACCTCGGCATCCAGCGCATCATTTTGTTCGCGTTGTTTGGCATTGGCGGCGGCCTGTGTTTCTATCGCCTGGTTCAGTCGTGAGACCTCTGCCAGACTGCCCTGCCCCACCCAAAGGTTATACTGCAATGCCAGTAACAGTATAAAGAAAACGGCGGCAATCCATTTCATATTTTATATTGATAATAAAGCGCCGCCATGCAAACACATGGCGGTGCATCAAGTCCTTAGTTCGATAAGCGACTGAAGGCACTTTTACCCGGATACGTTGCTTTGCTACCCAGTTCTTCGGCGATGCGAATCAGCTGGTTGTATTTGGCAATACGGTCGGAACGTGACATTGAACCCGTTTTGATCTGGCCAGCGTTGGTGGCAACCGCCAAGTCGGCAATGGTCGAGTCTTCGGTCTCGCCAGAACGATGTGATACCACAGCGGTGTAACCATTTTCTTTGGCCATATTGATGGCGGCCAGTGTTTCCGTCAGCGTTCCAATCTGGTTAACTTTGATCAGAATGGAGTTGGCAATGTCTTTTTCAATACCTTCGGCCAGGATTTTGGGATTGGTGACAAACAGGTCATCACCCACCAGCTGAATTTTTTTGCCCAGCTTTTCGGTCATGATCTTCCAGCCAGCCCAGTCACTTTCATCGAGGCCATCTTCAATAGAGATGATTGGGTATTTGTCTACCCAAACATCAAGAAAATCAACAAATGCTTCAGCAGTCATGCTTTTGCCTTCCGAGGCCAGCACGTATTTACCATCTTTGTAGAACTCTGATGCCGCCGCATCAATGGCAATCATGATCTGCTCACCCGCCTGATAACCCGCCTTTTCAATCGCTTCAAGAATCACAGTAATCGCTTCTTCGTTGGATTTCAGGTCAGGGGCAAAACCACCTTCATCACCGACTGCGGTGTTATAACCCTTGTCACTCAACACCTTTTTCAGTGTGTGAAAGACTTCAGCACCCCATTGCAGTGCTTCGTTGATGCTTGACGCACCGACGGGCACAATCATGAATTCCTGTAGGTCAACGCTGTTATCAGCATGCTCACCACCGTTGATAATATTCATCATGGGGACTGGTAAGGTCTTGGCATCTGCACCACCAAGATAACGATACAACGGCAGACCCGCTTCAGCCGCAGCAGCTTTGGCTACAGCCATAGACACCGCCAGCGTGGCGTTAGCGCCCAAACGGGCTTTGTTATCAGTGCCATCCAGGTCAATCATGGTCTGATCGATCTTAGCCTGATTTTTAGGATCCATTCCCAACAAGGCTTCACGAATATCTTCGTTGACGTTTTTGACTGCCTGCAACACACCCTTGCCCATAAAACGCTTACCACCGTCACGCAGCTCAATCGCTTCGCGTGAACCGGTTGATGCACCGGAAGGCACAGCAGCACGGCCCATGGCACCAGATTCCAGAATCACATCAGCTTCTATTGTTGGGTTACCGCGTGAATCGATAATTTCACGTCCACGTATGTCCTTAATCTGTGACATTTATTGCTCCCGTTTTCTAAATTTAAATGTTTAAAAATTCTTTGTTTATTCTCTCAACCGCATATTGCCGTCGAATTATAAATTCTGCTCTAAAAAACCACCTGCCTTGGTGGCTTTGTCAATCCGTTGCAGGCTTTCCAGCAATGCTTTCATCTTGCCCAGCGGCCAGGCATTAGGGCCATCACTAAGGGCCTTGGCTGGATTTGGGTGGGTCTCCATAAACAGCCCCGAAATCCCCGCGGCGACAGCGGCACGTGCCAGCACCGGTATAAATTCACGCTGACCACCCGACACCTGCCCCTGCCCACCCGGCTGTTGCACCGAATGGGTGGCATCAAAAACCACCGGGCAACCGGTTTCGCGCATTACCGCCAAACCACGAATATCGGTGATCAGTGTGTTGTAGCCAAAAGAAGTGCCTCTATCACAGACCATGATCTGTTCGTTGCCCACCTCCCTGGCCTTGGCGACGACATTGACCATATCCCAAGGTGCAAGAAACTGGCCCTTTTTGATATTGACCGGCTTGCCTTGACGAGCAACATTCTGAATAAAGTTGGTCTGACGACATAGAAATGCCGGTGTCTGTAATACATCGACCACCGCAGCCACTTCATTAAGCGGTGTGTCTTCATGAACATCGGTCAGGATGGGTACGCCAACCTCGTCTTTGACCTTTTGCAGGATACGCAATCCCTCTTCCAGCCCCGGACCACGAAAACTCTGGCTTGAGGTACGGTTGGCCTTATCAAACGAAGATTTGTAGATAAATGGGATGCCCAGCTCATCGGTCATTTGTTTCAACGCCGCCGAGGTTTCCAGCGCCATCGCCTCGCTCTCGATAACACAAGGCCCTGCAATCAGAAAAAACGGCTGTTCAAGCCCGGCATCAAATCCACAAAGTTTCATACTTTATCTTTCCTTAAGCGCCGCGTTTGTGTTCAACCGCAGCCGTGACAAAACCGCTAAACAGCGGATGACCATCGCGCGGCGTTGACGTAAATTCCGGGTGAAACTGGCAGGCAATAAACCAGGGATGATCGGCCACTTCAACCACTTCAACCAGTGAACCATCCATGGACATACCAGAAAACTGCATGCCGGCCTCGGTCAACTGATCCAGATAATTGTTGTTAAATTCATAACGGTGACGATGCCGCTCAATAATCACCTCTTCAGCGTACAGATCATGAACCTTCGATCCCTCGGTCAGACGACATTGTTGTCCACCCAGGCGCATGGAGCCACCCAGATCCGAGTCGGCTGAGCGCTGCTCAACAGCGCCATCTTCAGTGATCCACTCAGTGATCAAACCAATCACCGGATGAGGTGTTAGCGGATTCAGCTCAGTGCTGTGCGCACCTTCCAGTCCCGCCACATTGCGGGCATATTCAATCACCGCCACCTGCATCCCCAGGCAAATACCCAGGTATGGAATTTTGTTAATACGTGCGTATTCAACCGTTTTAATCTTGCCCTCGACGCCACGTTCACCAAATCCCCCTGGCACCAAAATTGCGTTCATGCCCTTAAGACAATCAACACCATCCTGTTCGATAACTTCAGAATCAATGTAGATAATTTTGACCTTGGTCAGGGTTTTAATACCGGCATGAATCAAAGATTCGGTCAACGATTTGTAGGCCTCAGTCAAATCCATGTACTTGCCAACCATGGCAATCTTCACTTCATGCTCGGGATGAGCCAGGTTGTGTACCACCTGATCCCAGTCAGACAAGTCCACGGCACCGGCATCA
>JAJRWO010000019.1 GCA_024276775.1 Gammaproteobacteria bacterium
AAGTTTTAGATGCGGTACACAAACTGAATAGCCGCCCCAGAAAATGCTTGGGTTATAAAACTCCGTATGAAGTTTTTGAAGAGCTGACCGGCATTAATGAAAAAACATTAACGGGTTATGCACTTATGACTTGAATTCAGGGCAGACAAGGAAGGGATAATATGAAGTATGAAGTGATTGACGCAAGAATTACCCCCGAAGGTCATTTGGACATCCTTTCTCAGCTGGAAGTTGCCAAGCTTAGAGACACTAGTCAGGGTGGACTTTATGAAATTTTTCGTAATTGTTCGTTAGCCGCCATGAACTGTGGTGGTGATTTGGATGATGGCCGAGAATTGCTGGCGCGCTATCAGGATTTTGATATTCGGGTGGTGCAGCAAGAGCGCGGTATCAAACTTGATATTAAATCTGGACCTGCCAGTGCCTTTGTCGATGGCAAAATGATCAAAGGCATAAGCGAACATTTGTTTGCTGTTCTGCGTGATGTGGTTTATGTCAACGATGAAATACATGGAACATGTAAGTTTGATGTTGATAGTAGCGATGGAATAACGAATGCAGTTTTTCATATTTTGCGAAACGCGGGTGTGCTGCAACCCAATATGGATACCAATATGGTGGTCTGCTGGGGCGGTCATTCAATCAAACGTAGTGAATATGAATACACCAAAGAGGTCGGTCATGAAATGGGGTTGCGCAGTCTAAATATTTGTACCGGTTGTGGTCCTGGATCAATGAAGGGGCCGATGAAGGGTGCAACGATTGGTCATGCAAAACAACGGATTAGTGATGGCCGTTATTTAGGTATTTCAGAGCCAGGTATTATTGCTGCCGAATCACCTAATCCGATAGTCAATGAGTTGGTGATCTTGCCGGATATTGAAAAGCGTCTTGAGGCCTTTGTTCGTACTGCGCACAGTATTGTTGTATTCCCAGGGGGTGCTGGGACAGCTGAAGAAATTCTTTATATTATCGGTATCTTGTTGCACCCAGACAATAAAGATATTTACTTTCCGTTGGTGTTTACCGGTGCCGCCGATGCTGAAGGATATTTCAACGGCATTGACTCATTTATTGGTCAAACCCTTGGCCCCCAAGCACAGAAACTTTACAAAATTATTCTTGATGATCCTGCCGCAGTTGCTCGCGAGATGGAGCAGGGCTGCGAAAAGGTTAGAGCATTCAGACGCAACAAGAGTGATGCCTATTATTATAACTGGTTGCTCAAAATCGATGAAGTCTTCCAGAGACCCTTTGAGCCGACTCATGAGAATATGGCATCACTGCAACTGCATAAAAACCAGGACAGCCACCAGTTAGCCGCCAATCTGCGCTGTGCCTTTTCCGGTGTAGTCGCAGGTAACGTAAAGGCCGATGGTATAAAAGCAATCGAAGAACATGGTCTGTTTGAAATTCGTGGTGATCAAAGCATCATGGACCCACTGGATAAGTTGCTGCAAAGTTTTGTTGAACAACAGCGCATGAAGTTGCCGGGTAAAGCCTATAAGCCTTGTTATAAGGTGATGAAGTAGGAAAGGGCAAGTGTAATCAAAATTTAGAGGGTGTTTGTTATAAGTGTTTGCTTAAGTATCTTTGTTGACCTGCCGATACCGTGAGAGAGTTAATTTTTTAGTACATAAATCATATTTCACGAAAGGGTGTGCAGACCTTATGAGTCATATCATCGATCCAGCTAGAAAGCAGGTTTTAAGTGCAGAATTACGTCGTCGTCTAGAGAGTGGCGTAGACCTTCCTGTTTTGCCAGAGATTGCCAGGGAATTAATATTATTAAGAAATCGGCCGACAGCGGATATATCGGATCTTGTTTCTATTGTCGCCAAAGATCCGGTGATATCAGCCCAAATCATGCGTCACGGGCGTATGCCAATTTATGGTTACGGTAATCGGATTGAAAGCCTGGGTGAGGCAATTCAGCTAGTCCTTGGTTATGATAAGTCCTTGCACTTGGCAATGGGGCTGTCAGCAGGAAAAAATCTGTGGGTAGAAAAAAATGGCCCATTGGGAGCGAGAGCTGTCTGGTCGTATGGTTTGAAATGCGCGATGGTGAGCCAAAATTTAGCCAAAGAACTGCCTGCCAAGGAACGTCCTGGTTTGGGTTTAGCTTATCTTGCTGGTTTAATGCATGATATTGGTTTTTTATTGTTTGGGGTTTTATACCCACAAGAGTTTTCAACACTCAATAAAGCCGTTGAAAAATATAATCACATAGAGATACGTGAACTGGAGTTTCATGTTGTGGGTATTAGTCACGATATGATTGGCAGTGCTTTGTTGAGCGCCTGGAACCTTCCTGATGAAGTGGTGACGGCTGCCGCTGAACATCATTTTCCTGACTATGACGGTCAGCACGCTATTTTTGCAAAACTGGTATATCTGGCAGGCCAGCTGGTGAGTATGAATGACAGGCATGAGACAACATATTCTGAAAAAGCCCTGGTTATATTGAATAGTCTTGGCCTGAATGAAGATGCAGTGCAACGAGTTTCGAAAAATTTTAAAGAGATGAATGCCGATTTTGAGCAGATGGTAGAGGGTATGGTGGCTTAGGAATGGAAATGATATAACGTTTGCAAATGGTGTCCTGATTGAGGGAAAATCCAGCACTATACCCAAAGCGTTTTAAAATCAGGTGTTAAGCTATTGAAACTTAGAGTGAATTATTTTATCCTTTCAGGCCATGAAAAACTTCCATTTAACTCCAGCGCAAGCTGAAGAATTACGACTGACACATCGTGCTGAACG
>JAJRWO010000020.1 GCA_024276775.1 Gammaproteobacteria bacterium
ATAGCCGTGATAGAGTTATCCGCCACCTTATGCCGATGGGTTCTGAATAGATTAAACGAGGAGTCATGTGATGAAAAAAGTAAAATTATTCCTATTATTATGTTTGTTGGGCGGTGTACCGCTAAGCGCGCTTGCTAATGATACGTTGACCTACGACCGGATCAACCTGGATGTCACTGCTAGCGAGAAAATAGACAATGACACTCTGACGGCTATTCTCTACTTTCAGCGCCAGGGACGGAATTCTGCTGATGTGGCAGATAAGGTTAACCAGGTGATTTCCTGGGGGCTAGAGCGCGCCAGGCAGGAACAAAACGTCAAAATACAAACGCTGGATTATCAGACCCAGCCTCTCTACGAAAATGGGAAGTTGAGCGGAATCTGGCAGGTGCGTCAGTCATTCAGGCTGGAAAGTAAGAGTGTCGCCAGTCTGAGTGCGTTGCTGGGCGAGTTGCAGGAAAAACTGGCGATACAGCATATCGGATACCAGCTTTCAGTGGACAAGCGCCGTCAAGCAGAAGATGCGTTGACCCAGACAGTGATAGCACGTTTCAAGCAGAAAGCAGAGTTAGTTGCGCGACAGTTTAATGCCAATGACTTCCGAATTGTGTCGCTTAACATCTCATCGTCCGGTTCCCGTGGTCGCCCCATGCCAATGATGCGTGCCATGGGTGGGGTGATGGAGTCAAGTATCGCATCTGCCCCAGCACTGGAAGCAGGGGAGCAGACGGTTCAGGTTGGAATCAACGGGGTGATTGAGTTGGTGAGGGAGTAGCCGCTAAGACATTGGATTAGGCGGCACAATATTTCATTTGTCGGCTAGTCTCGTGTTTTGACGTTTGATTTTCCAGGTTAAAGCACAGCCCCGCTCTCGTGCTTATAACAGAGCGAGGCTTTAGAATTTTGCTTGCGGTTCAGACGGCAACGATAGGGATGACCGTTTTAGCGACTTTCTGGTACTCCTCAATCTCATTGAAGTTGAGGTAACGATAGATGTCATCGGCCATGGTGTCTAAACTTTGTACTGCTTCCATATATTCTGCTTGGGTTGGGATTTTCCCCAGCTGAGCGCAGACGGCCGCCAGTTCCGCAGAGCCAAGATAGACGTTGGCATCTTTACCTAGGCGATTAGGAAAGTTACGGGTAGAGGTGGACATGACCGTAGTGTTGTCACCCACACGCGCCTGATTGCCCATGCACAATGAACAGCCTGGCATTTCGATCCGGGCACCCGCCTTACCGAAGATACTGTAGTAGCCTTCTTCGGTGAGTTGATGGGCGTCCATTTTGGTCGGCGGTGCAATCCACATCCGGGTGGGTACTGTGCCGCCGAAGGCTTGTAGCACTTTGCCGGCGGCGCGGAAGTGGCCGATGTTGGTCATGCAGCTACCGATGAATACTTCGTCGATCTTGGTGTTGGCAACGTCTGACAAACACTTTACATCATCCGGGTCATTGGGGCAGGCGACGATGGGTTCTTTGATCGCGGTCAGGTCAATTTCGATGATTTCAGCGTATTCCGCATCCTTGTCTGCGGCCAGTAATTCTGGGTTTTCCAGCCAGGCTTGCATGGCTTCAATACGGCGGCTGAGGGTGCGTTTATCTTCGTAACCGTTGCCAATCATCCACTTCAGCAGGGTGATGTTTGAATTCAAAAACTCAATGATTGGTTGTTTGTCCAGCTTAACGGTACAGCCATTGGCAGAGCGTTCAGCCGAGGCGTCAGACAGCTCAAAGGCCTGCTCAACCTTGAGATGCTCCAGGCCTTCGATTTCCAGCACACGACCAGAGAAGACATTTTTTTTGCCGGTCTTTTCAACCGTCAGCAGACCTTTTTGAATGGCGCTGTAAGGAATGGCGTTGACCAGATCGCGCAGGGTGACGCCGGGCTGCATTTCACCTTTGAAACGCACTAACACAGATTCAGGCATGTCCAGGGGCATCACGCCCAGTGCTGCACCAAAGGCCACCAGACCTGAGCCGGCAGGGAATGAAATGCCGATTGGAAAGCGGGTGTGCGAGTCGCCACCGGTCCCCACTGTGTCCGGCAGAACCATGCGGTTCAACCAGGAATGGATGACACCATCGCCAGGGCGCAGCGCCACACCGCCACGGGTGCTGATGAAGTCAGGCAGACTGTGTTGCAACTTGATATCCACGGGCTTGGGATAGGCGGCGGTGTGGCAGAAAGACTGCATCACCAGGTCAGCAGTGAAGCCGAGGCAGGCCAGTTCTTTCAACTCGTCACGGGTCATTGCCCCTGTGGTGTCTTGTGATCCCACCGTGGTCATGCGTGGTTCGCAATAGGTGCCGGGACGAACGCCGTTGATACCACAGGCTTTGCCGACTATTTTTTGTGCCAGGGTATAGCCTTTGCCAGTATCGGTTGGGGCTTCAGGGCGGAGGAAGACGGTGCTTGGTTCCAGCCCCAGTGCTGTGCGGGTTTTGTCGGTCAGTGAACGACCAATGATGAGTGGAATACGGCCACCGGCACGGACTTCTTCGGCCATAGTGGAGGGTTTCAGGTTGAATGTACTGATGACTTCACCGGCTTCATTTTCGATCACGCCGTCATAAGGCTTGATGGTAATGAGATCGCCCATGTGGAGTTTGGATACCTCACATTCGATGGGTAGACAGCCCGAGTCTTCGGCGGTGTTGAAAAAAATGGGTGCAATTTTGCCGCCTAACACTACGCCGCCCTGGCGTTTGTTAGGAACAAAAGGAATATCGTTACCCATATGCCACAACACTGAGTTGATGGCCGATTTACGTGAAGAACCGGTACCAACAACATCGCCGACATAGGCCAGCGGCAGGCCCTTGGCCTTTAGTTCTTCGATCTTGCCCAGGGCGTTATCCATGCTATTGATGAGCATGGCCTTGGCATGCAGCGGGATGTCTGGGCGGCTCCAGGCTTCAGAGGCGGGGGACAGGTCGTCGGTGTTGGTTTCGCCTTCAACCTTGAAAACGACGACTTTAATCGCTTTAGCCATTGCTGGTTTGTTGGTAAACCATTCGGCATTGGCCCAGGCGTCGGCCACCTGTTTGGCGAATGGGTTACCATTTTTGGCCTTTTCTACAACATCGTTGAAGGCATCGAACATGAGCAGGGTTTTGGATAGAGCCGTCACGGCATCAGCTGCCAGCTCGGCATTCTCCAGTAAGTCGATCAAGGCCTGGATGTTGTAACCACCGAGCATGGTGCCCAGCAATTCAGCGGCGTGTTGAGCATTAATCAGCGGGCTTTCGGCTTCGCCCTTGGTAATAGCGGTCAGGAAGGCGGCTTTAATGTAGGCGGCATCGTCAACACCGGCAGGGACGCGGTGGGTGAACAGCTCAATCAAACTTTCTTCCTCACCGTTAGGTGGATTTTTGAGCAGTTCAATCAGGTCAGCGGTTTGTTTAGTATCCAGCGCCAAGGGCGGCAGATCCTCGGCGGCACGTTGTTCTACGTGTTGACGGTAGGCTTTTAGCACTTAGACACCTCTTTAAATATGGGGAATTTAAAAATTACGAATCGGGCGATTTTAGCGCATTTGTTACTAAAACAGTAATTTGGCTCTGTTAATTATATGGCTTAGTGATGGCGAGGATTATTTGTTTTCACCTGAACTGACTTTGAGCAAAATTTTGTCCAGCAAGCGGGTTGATAGCAGGCGCCGGGCATAACCCAATAGATAAGTGGGCACAGTGACGTAATAGCGTGCCTTGGGGCGGGGTGATTCCAATGCGTGAATGACCTTCTTTAATATGGCATCAGGTGGCAGGGTAAAGGGTTGGGCCTGGCCTTGTTTGGCTAGGCGAGCCTCTACGCCCTGGTAATAATGGTGGTGAACACTGTGTTGACGGTCGATATTTCGTTTAAACATGGCAAACGAGTTGGCTCGGAATTGACTCTCGATGGGGCCGGGTTCGATCAGTGAAACATGAATGCCGGTGCCTGCCAGTTCCAATCTTAAGGTATCACTCAAACCTTCAAGGGCAAACTTGCTGGCGTTGTAGGCACCGCGGAAGGGCAGGGCGGCCAGCCCCAGCACTGAACTGTTCTGAATGATGCGGCCATCGCCCTGCTGACGCATGACGGGAATAATCAGGTTGGTAAGTTCATGAGTGCCGAACAGGTTGGTTTCGAATTGTTGCCGTAATACTTCGCGGCTCAGGTCTTCCACCGCACCAGGCTGACCATAGGCGGCATTGTTAAACAGGGCAAATAATTGGCCACCCGTTTGGGCCAATACATGTTCGACAGCAGCAGATATTGAGTGGGAGTCATTCAGGTCAAGCAAAACGCTTTCAAGCCCTATATTGTTGAGTTTTTCCACATCCTCAGTTCGGCGCGCGGCGGCAAATACCCGATAGCCAAATTGTTGTAAACCCTTTGCAGTACAAAGGCCTATGCCGCTAGAGCAACCGGTGATCAGAATGGACTTTGTTTTTTTCATTCGCGTGAGTGGGACACTAAAGTTAATAAATTAAAGGTCGTTAAATGGAGGGTAAAAGCTGGGCTTGGAAGTCCACAAGAGATTGTATGCATTTTTTTAACGGATTTCACTGTTAAGGGAAAAAACCGAGACCATGAAAGACAAGTCTATCACCCCAACAAGCCAAGAGCGGGTCATGCGTGGGAACGATTTTATCGTCTCCAAGACTGACCTGACCGGGCGGATTACTTATGGTAATCGCACTTTCATTGAGTTTTCCGGTTATTCGGAAAAAGAAATTCTGGGCGCTCAGCACAATATTGTCCGTCACCCGGATATGCCGAGAGCGGTATTCAACCTGGTCTGGCGCATGATTAAGTCGGAACAGGAGTTTTTTGGCTTTGTGAAGAATATGGCCCGTGATGGTTCATTTTACTGGCTTTTTACTCATATTACACC
>JAJRWO010000234.1 GCA_024276775.1 Gammaproteobacteria bacterium
CCAGACAAAACAATTTCTTCGATAGACTTTCCAGCCTCGGATTCCGTGTAGGCACGCTGAATAAAAGTTAGCCCTTCAATTAGCGGCCGCACCCCGTAAGCCCGGGCATCTGTTGCCAAAGTGCCGGCACAGGTGGCCGCCATAACAGAGGTTTGCATAGTGCCTGCCAATGCTCCGATCTGGTTACACCAGATACGCGGGTCTGGCCAACTCAGGCAAATAAACACAGCCTCCAGCCAATCTGCCAGGGGGCGCTCTGGCAGTCGGCCAGTGGCATTAAGCATAACCACTTGCATATAACTGGTCTTGCCAACAAAATCATCCATCATGGAATAACCGTGATTAAAGACCCCTTGGCCAATCTTCCAACCACCTTTGTGGCTGCAGATTTTGCCACGGCGTTGATCCCAAAAGCCGGTGTTATTTTTCATATTCAATCTGGTAGTCCTCATCGGCAATGAAGGGCATGGCGGTCATGGGTTTATTGGCCAGCTCAACACCGTGAGCAAATAACCCCGGGGCACTGATGATCTGATAAATGCCCGCTGCCGCACGGGGTTGAAAACCCAAGTCTGTCAGCACGGCAGCAACAATGCCTGTGGCCAGCCAGCCCATGCCCTCTTCGGCCAATGCCTGGGCAAACTGCTGCCCCCAATTAAGCGCTGTGCCTGCCGCAGGCATGTGCCGCAAATGCTCGGCAATTTGTTGGCTCATTTGATCGATGCCGTTGTAATGACTGCCAAACCCCGGCGCAATATTGCAGTCACCTTCGGTGGGGCGTTCAGTCGTTGCTAATAATTGCCGTGCAGTGTCCTGTGCCGGATGACGTTGTTGGCGCAAAAAACGCATGCCTTCTTCCAGGCTGCCAGCACCATTATGCTTGCCATTCAAGGTGGTTAGGGCAATGGGTAAAATTAAGCCCGGGTCAGTCTTGCCTATTCCGGCATTCATGGCGGCACGGGTGGCCGGATGACGCGGGCCGGGGTTGATAAACCCCACCATCAACGCTTCAAATAAGGCGGCCTCATCCGGGCTGGGCAGTTCACCGCGAAACAGTAGATAAAGCACATCAATAAAACTGCGCTTTTGCATCAGCTGCATCAAGTCATAACCATGACAACGACTTTGAGCCGTGATATAGGCGTTGTCTGTCGCGGGCAACTCGTGCCAGAGGCGAGTTGCGGTGCGCTTGACATAAACATCGTCTCGCTTGCGAACCCGGGTTGAGGGTTTGGCGCTGCTACTCATATCGTTATTTCAGCTTATATTGTGCTTGCAGATAAACCGCACGGCCTTCCAGTGGATAATCATCAGGAATAACACCATTGCTCGGTTCACGGGCATCATCATCAAAGACATTTTTGGCACTCAGTGCAAACTGCCAGGGTTGACTATAAGGCCGGTAGCGCAGGGCTAGATTTACCGTAGTGTAATCACCAATGGCTGAGCGGCTGTCAGCCACATCACGGGCACGATCTGCCACCCAGTTGGCCTGACCATACAGGGACCATGCTGCCGCCAATGTGTGATCCAGCGCCACAAACAGTTGCCGTCTGGGGGCATCCTTAATAACGAAGTCGTTGCTATCATTGGTGGAGTATTGCAGGGCAAAGTTAGCCTTGAATTGTGTCGCATTGCTTAGCGTCCAGCTGGCCTCAAGCTCAAGCCCATGACCATTCTGTTTGCGAATATTCTCTGCCGTGCCGTTAACAAACTCAATCAAGTCATCCGCCTGGTAAGCAAATAAACTCAACATGGTTTGCAAATCAAAGGTAGGGCGGTAATCAAAAACCAACTCCAGCATATCGATACTTTCTGGTTTAAGATCCGGGTTACCTACGTTAACCGGGTTGTTCTCGAAAAACTGCTCCGTCAAACTGGGGGCACGAAAGGCGCGGCCATACAATAGCTTGCTGGTAAGGTTGTAGTCCATGGCCCACACCAGGGCCAGGCGCGGATTGGTGGTGCTACCAAAATCGGAATAATTGTCATAGCGAATACCGGCCGTTAGCTCCCAGTCACGCCCCAGGCGCAGCTCGTCCTGAAACGAAACATAACGCACGGTACGTGAACGATCCTGAACATAAATATTTTCTGTGCCGGTCAAGTCGGTTAAGACGCCACTGATGGGGCTTACCGTCCCATCGATCACACCGGGGCCGAAGTTTTTGGTTTCAACCGCCTCATACGCATCACGATCAAGTCCAACCGCCAGGCGTAAACGGTGACCCTGCCAACCCTCATAAATCCCCGCGACTTCAAGACGGGAATCCGTCAGCTTTCCACCTGGATTGCCCCAAATACCATCGGGAAAAGAGACCAGACAAGGCGGCACACCACACCCCGGCGCAGTGAACAGATTACCGTCCGCGCCGATTGGCACAGTGCTGCCGGGTGGCAATATCCGATAATCCACCTGCTGATCCATCATTCTGTAAGAGATGCTTGAGTTAAATATCCAGCCCTCGGCTAAATCAGCATCAGCATAATCCAGCTTGACAGTGTATTGATCGACTTGTTGGCGGCCAGCCGGGTCCAGTGCTTGAGCAACACCCGGACCGACACCGGCATCACTCAAATTCCAACTGTTAAGCCAGACTGACCATTGCTGCCGCTTGAGGCTGATTGAGCTATTTAAATTGCTGTAACCGGTTGCTAATGCCCCCGGTGCTAAACTGGCATTGGTGCCAAATTCAGCATCAAGGTTTGTCTGTAAATCAGCGTTTATAATGCGGTTACGATCACCATCACTGCCACTGTATTCCACGCTGACGGCCACATCCCAGCCACCGTGCTCACCACCATATTGAACCCAGCCCTCCTGGGTATTAAAAGAACCAACACGGCCACCAATAACACCGCCCTCAAGATCATTGCCGTCTTTGGTAATCACATTAATCACCCCGGCAAAGGCATCGGCACCAAATACAGCCGAGCCAGGGCCGCGCACCACCTCAATACGGGCGATATTTTCAACTGGCAACTGGAATAACGGTGGCCTCGAACCGGTAATAAGGTCATTAAATGGCAGGCCATTAACGAGTAACAGAACTTGAGCGTTGAAATCGGTATAAATACCACGGATGGCAAAAACACTGCTGTTGCGAACTGATGACTTGGAAACATGCAACCCGGGAACCGTCTCCAGAAGCTCATCCAGGGTGCGGGCGCCGCTGGCTTGAATATCCCTTGCAGTGATTAAAGTGGCTACGGAGGGGGCAAGGCGAATAGGCTTTTGTGTGCCGGTGGCAATGCTGATCATCTCTTCGTTGCCATATAACAACATGAAATCTTCTTCCGCCTGCATTTCTGCCTGTAGCTGGCTTGATCCTATTATTAAAATAATCGCCAAGGCGACTTTAGAATACTGCATATACACCCCTTGCTCACTCATACTTTTGTTGGTCTGACCCTCATCGTCCACTTTGAATTATTCAAAAAAATTAAATAGTTGCAGTTATAACCCTTTATCCAGAATATTGAAACACTTCTTACTTTATGCCGGCTTATTCATCTCGCCTAGTTGATTGACTCGCGCCCCAATGGGCGGTACAGCCTCTGGGTCAATATGAATATCCAGCAAGCTTGGTCCATCAGCATGGCATAACTGCTCAATATCCAACGCCTCAAGATCTTTCAGTGTCCGGATGGTAAGTCCTTGCGCTCCCATGGCCTTTGCGGTCATGGCAAAATCCACCACAGGCAGTTCATAACCCATTGGCTCGGCCCCAGCCAAGCGCTGGCCATGTTTAACCATACCCAATGCTCTGTCATTTAAAACAATAAAAATCACCGGCAGTTGCTCAGCAACCGCAACCGTTATCTCCTGACCACTCATCAGATAACTGCCATCACCGGTCAGGCAAACAACCGGGTGTTTCCGATTGCCCAGGGCCGTTCCAATGGCCGCTCCAATGGCCCACGTCATGGCACCAAACGTAAAACTTGTTCTTTGCAAACCGGTCTCTTCCAAAAATAAGTAATGGGTTGCCCATGAAAAAGCATTGCCTGTATCCACTATAAAACGAGTATCTTCAGGGAATTTTTGTACAAGCTCTTGCATTAATCGCTGTGGCTTTAAAGGTATAGAATCCGATTTAATGGCCTCAAAATTCTGCACTGTCATATTCACTGGGAAATATGCATCGCCAATCTTCCTGCCATTAACTGTTACCGTCTCTGCCTTTTCATCCTTTTTGCCACAACCACTTAACATGTAGTCTTTGTATAAGTTTGCAAAAATCGTTTTCAAATCACCCCTTAAATGCAAACAGGCCATTGGCGTGCGAGAAAAATCTTCTGGAGATGCTGAGATATGTATGAGCTTATTGTTCATCAACTGTTTATTCCAACCACTGGTTGAAATCTCGCCCATGGATGTTCCTACCGCCAATATCATGTCTACATTCGAGTCTGCCAGTGTTTCATAAGCACTTTGGTGGCCGGCAAAACCATACACTCCCCTGTAAAGTGGGTGATAGGCATTCATCCAGCTCTTACCTGTCGGTGTTGTTACGATGACTGTATTGGTTATTTCAGCATAAAGCATGATAATTTCCATGGCATGGCAACAAGCACTGCCCAAAAATAAAACTGGCTTTTTGCTTTCTGACAGTCTCTTTTCCAGTGCCTGGTATGCAA
>JAJRWO010000235.1 GCA_024276775.1 Gammaproteobacteria bacterium
GGCTCAAGGCTTGGCGCTGACTGGCTTGGCTGCTGCTGGATTGAATGAGCTTGGTGGCCTGAAAAGTGCTGAAATTGATGCTGTTTCAGCGGATGAGCTGGATTTTGGAGGTTTGGATCTGGACTTGGATTTGGATTTGGACCTGGCAGGCGCGGGTGGCATGGTCGCGGAGGAAAACCCTGCTTCAGATGCAGCACTTGATGATAATGCCCTGGGTACTGATGGGCTTGAGACTGTCTCGGAGGCTGATGAGATAAGCGGCCTGGATGAGTTCTTGTCTGATATTGAAAAGCCCACTCAAACGGGTGGGAATATCAGTGATGAGTTCGCAAGCCTCAGTGGCAAGACTGATAAGTTTGATGCCAAGATTGATTTGGAAAAATTTTCAAGTGACGAGAGCGAGTCGTGGGATGTAGAGGCGGCGCAGAAACCTGTTATCACTGAAATGGAGACAGAAATTGATCCGTTGACAGATATAGCCAGTCTGGGTGAAATGGATTTCAGTCAGATGTCGGATGAAGAAAATGGCAATGATGATATCTTTGATAACGCTGCTGATATGGTGGATACCAAGCTGGATTTAGCCAAGGCCTATATTGATATGGGGGATCAGGACGGTGCACGTTCTATTCTGGATGAGGTTGTGGGTGAAGGTGATGATGATCAGCGCCAGGAGGCTGAACAGTTAAAACAACAAATGTCCTAGTCTTTCATTTTTATGGATATTAAAGCCGGATGGTACGATCATGTACATCCGGCTTTTCGCGTTATCTGCTTTGTAATTTTTAGTTTATTTCTTGCTTTGGGTGGTTTTGCCCAGCTGAGCCTGGCCGCGTTTAGCATTTTTGTTGCCTATGTCACTACGGCAGATTGTGAAGTGTCCGGTTTTATGAAAATGTTGCGGCGTATGCGCTGGTTTTTGTTGTCCATTGCATTGATATACGCCTGGTTAACGCCGGGAGTGCCTTTGTTTGGCGAAATCTTTGAGCCATCTTTACAGCCTAGTATAGAAGGGCTTTGGCAGGGGGGGCAGCGCTTACTGGCTTTAATTTTAATTGTTGCGGCAGTGCATTGGTTGTTATCTGTGACGTCACGAGAACAACTGGTTGCAGCGCTTTATTGGTTGGGGTTTCCATTGCAGCCGCTGGGATTGTCTCGTGAACGATTTGCAGTGCGGATTGCCTTGACTCTGGAGCGTGTTGCTGATGTTCAGCAGCAGGTTGCAGCGCAGATTGAACAGGGCGATGTTGATAAGGCCGATATTAAATCATATGCCGCCATTGCTGCCAACTTGGTTGTGGGTGTTGTTCAACAGGCTGACCAGAGCCGTTGCGATGTGGTTGAAATCAATGTCGCTGATAAGCCACCCTGGTGGCAATGGTGTTGGCCGTCATTGGTGTTGCTGGTCATGCTGTTGGTGGCTAAGCTACCAGCAATTCCTGTCGCTAGCTAAAGCCCGTAAAACAAAGATTTTCGGTATATCGTTAAGGCTGTTTTGACGAAATATACCCATAGCGTTATGGGTATAGACTAAAGTTTTACCATCGTTTGCCGATAGCAACTTCGGGTCGTCTTAAAATGACGGCATGGAAGCTTGGCCAAAAGACGGCCAATAAAAAGAAAAGGGATAACGATGAAATCTACAGCCCCCAAAAAGCAAAAAAATCGCTATTTAATGGTTATTGCAGTGCTTAGCTTGACAGCTGCTATTTCAACCTCGCAAGCTGCCTCCGGCGAATCAGAAAATACCAAAGAATTTCTCTCCGATCCTCATCGGGTTGGCACAATTACAGGCAGTATTCTGGGAGGTGTTCTGACCGCGCACCCAGCGGGAAGTATTGCGGGCAGTATTCTGGGCTACATTGTAGGTAAACAGTCCATATTCAAAAGTCCGAAACAACAGCGGCTGGCTCAAGCCAGTTTTGCCAAGCGCAGCATCATTCCCTCAACCGCTCTTGCCAGGCAAGCTCCCTCAAGCCCTGAGCAAATTGCCTCTTATTGCTATGGCAACCTAGGCAATACCATTGACCCAAAGCTGCGAGCAATGTGCTACTACTATTCTCGCATCTAAGAAATATTAAAGCGCAGGCGGTATGATACAGCGTAAGGCCAGGCATCAAAAATAAGTGATTTAAAGCAGGCCGGGATGAAAACCTCCTCAGCGGCTGAAGAACGGGTGAATTTCGTGCACTTACCCTTACCCGGGTCTCATGATTTCCTGAACGAATTTCAACAGCCTGCTAAACACATTTGTTAGTAGCTGACTGAAAGAGAGTAGGTGCCGTTATAAATGCCCTCCACAAATGCTTTGTCTGTCGCCTCGGTCTCCAGGGTGGCACCCACCCTGATCTCCAATTCCCCAGCAGCATCGGTTAAAACCCCTGGCGACGCAGGCGAGGTCACAAAATCTTTGACAATCAGGCGTGCCGAATTACCCGCCTCTGTCACATGGCTGATAAACACACTGCCCACCTGAGGGGTAATCGTCACAACATTATTGGGCGCAGCACCGCTCACCTGGATTACCCCCACTTGGGTGCCGCCTAAAGCAATGATACGGGCATTGCCTCCAGCAGCGCCCAACGTGAGGCCACCACCGGGTGCCAACGTCAGAGTCGCCGTCAACACAGGGTCAGAATAGGCCGCTAGAGTGCCAAACGACAACGCTTGTTGTTCTACAAGCGTAAGGGCTGACTGTAGTTGTGCCGAGATAGTGACTGAGTCAGTATGCGTCAAATACCCTTGTGCCACCTCTGACCAATAGCGGACTCTAATCTGTGTCGAGTAATAATAGGGGGCATCCACATACATCACAGTGCTGCCACTGGTTTCCAGCGTGGCGCCAATGGGTACCCGCGCTTCTCCTGTGGTATCCGATATCAGCGTTGGTGCCTCGTAACGCGTTACTGTCAGAAACTCAGGCAGGCCACCACCGCCAACACTCAAGCTGACATCATCCAGTGTGACTTCCAATAGCACGCCAGGGGGAAACCCTGATAAGCGGTATTCACCCCGCACAGCGCCTCCGATAGGGATGGCCTCGCCAGTACTTGTTACACCCCCCGTAGATGCAATGCGCAGGGTTGATACAGAATCATTATTTTTAACCGCCAGTATGCCAAAATCGAGTGACACATCTTCGGTCACTGACGGTGCGGCGACTAAAACAGGCGAAACAGGCAGTAATAACACCACAACAAAAATGCACAATCGACGTAAAGTATTTGTAATGCTCTGCTCGAATAAGTCCTTAATCTTATACTTGGCAGTCATTGCTGAATATCCTTGTTACAGCTTAAATTTAATACCCTATCACAAAAAAACAGGGGCCTCAGAGGCCCCTGTTTTCGCTTGTAAACTGTTTTTATTAATAACTGGCAGTCACATCAAAGCTGCCTGTGTATGTGGTCGGCTGATAGGCAGTAAATGCAGCACCGCTATCAACATCCGTGACAATGGTGGCACCGATAGAAAAACCTATGCTGGCGACGCCAAAGCCGGGAGTGAGAACACAGGTGTTGCCGCCAGCAGATGTTATGTCATCACAAGCAGTTGCAGCGGCTGAGTTAGGGTCAGTGGCATCAACCAAATTCCCTATCGTAAAGTTAACCAAGTGAAACTTAGCTACTGATGGGTCAACAGCAGAAAGCATAACATCAGCTCCCCCTGCTAGTCCTAAAATGGCAACAGCAGCGCCATCGGCACCTATAACACCCACATCTGCATCAGGTACGGCCAAGGTAATATTCGCCGTTGAGCCGACCGCAATCGTCGCCGAGGCAGGCGTCTGCCCACCTAAACCTATCATCGGGTAATCGCCAGCCGTCGTGTCTTCACATTCGACGATTGAACCAAATGTACCATCTGGGGCCAATGCCAAAGAGGCACATGCTTCAGCACCCGCTACCGCAGTCCCCAGCGCCGTGGTGGCAAATAAGGTGCCAAAATCCATATCATCCACCTTGGTGATGGCAATGGAGGTTTCGACTGTTGCTGTGGCATTGAAGGTTTCGGCTGTTGCGACCCCACTCATTGCGATCGTCAACAAGGCAATAGAGCCAATTCCGACTAATTTTTTAGCGATAAAATTCTGTTTCATAAAATTTACTCCAAACATTCTTTTCTGTCATTAGCGGACATCCATGTTCATGAATTTACCGCTCCCACAAAATGTATCGCCCCTGGAGAAAAAAGCTTTAGTCGAAAGATCAAAAAACCCCGACAGTCTAGTTTTGTATGGCAAGTATCGCTTAGCGTACCTGAAAAACCTGTTCATCCCAGAGATGTCCCGCATA
>JAJRWO010000236.1 GCA_024276775.1 Gammaproteobacteria bacterium
GTCGGCTTATCCGCAGGCAACAATTATTTTTTGGGTATATCTCAAAAAAACAATTGTTGCCTGTGGCTAAGTCTGGTTATTGGGCGTTAGAATTTTCTTTTTTATAAAATACACGCGCCCTTCTTGCAGTGGAATAACGTGAGATCGCCGAGGCCGCTATCGTGTCATTCAAAGTGCACTTTTAGATATGTCCTGTGGCTTCCGGCTGAACTATCTTGTTATGCTGGTGCCCCATTGATAATCATTATAAAAGGCGAGCATGGACGAGCTGCTAAATAATCCCTTGTTTCAATCTGCATTACTGCCATTTGTGGTGAGTTTGCTGGTAGCGGTTATTCTGCGTCCACACGGTTGGTTTTGGGCAGGCTTGTCTGCCGTTGTCGGTTTTACTGCCAGTGTTTACCTATTAACTGATTTCAGGTTTTTTCCTTTAAGCAGTCACCGCAAAATTTTATTACTGGGTGGTGGCGCTGTAATTTTGGGGATGCTGTTGGATCTGCTGCCTTGGCGACGCATAACACCCGGACTGTTGTTTGTTGCCGCCGTGGCGGCCACTTTGTGGGTCGTATGGCCGCGCTTTCGTGCCTTTGATGGTTGGCAATTGTGGGCCTTGGCGATTGCCGGGCCAGCCTATGTCGCTTGGTTGGTAGTTTCTTGCGATGTCTTGCGACAAAAAACATTGCAGGCCGACAGTGTGGTCTTTGCCTTGGGGCTGGGGACAGGCTTGTCTGCATTGTTAGGGGCCACGGCCTTGTACGGCCAGTTAGGTTCGGCGATTGCTGCCGCGGTGGGTGCACGGCTGTTGTTGCAGGTATTTGGTAAACCGGTGGTGGCGGGTTCGGTCATGCTGGTGCCACTGATAACCGTGCTCGCCTTGCTAGGGCTGGGGGCGGTGGTCTACGCTAAATTACCTTGGTATAGCCTGTTGTTGCTGGCGCTGGTGCCGGTAATGGCGCGTGTGCCTTTACCGGCAAATCTGCCGCGGCTGCTGCAAATCGTTTTGTCGGTGTTGATTGTCTTATTACCCGCCTTGATAGCGGTTTATTTGACTTGGCAAGAGGCGGGGGCACCCGCTATTTAGCCCAGTTTTTTGTTTTTTTTAACTAAGAAGGAAAGACCTTATGCGTAAAATTTGTTTAGCTGTTGCCATGATGGCATCAATGTCGGCCCAGGCTGCCGAGAGTTATACGATTGATCCAACCCATACTTATCCTAATTTTGAAATCAATCACCTGGGTTTTTCTACCATGTATGGCCGGTTTGACAAGACCTCGGGCAAGCTGTCTATCGATTGGGATAATAATACTGGCTCGGTGGATATCACTATTGATGCAGGCTCGATCAGTACGGGCATGAAAAAACGTGATGATCATTTGATGTCGCCTGACTTTTTGAATGCCGCCGAGTTTCCCGAGATCACCTACAAGTCTACCAAGATCACCATCAGCGAAAATAAATCAGCCACGATTGAAGGCAATCTAACCATTATGGGTGTTAGCAAGCCAGTTGTACTGCAAGTGGCAAGCATCAACTGCGGCGATCATCCGATGAAAAAAGGCACCTATGTGTGTGGCTTTGATGCCAAGGGGGCATTCAAACGCTCAGACTTTGGTATCACTTATGCCTTGCCAGCGGTCGGCGATGAAATGAAGTTGCATGTTGAAGTGGAAGCAGTACGTAACTAAGAAATGGAAATGATATAAGGTTTGCAAAAAGAGGCGCTGAAGCAGAGGTGCCGGTTGTCAATGTTATATAAATGAGCGGCGAGGCTTTAAACAGCATCGCCGCTTTTTGTTTGCCCGGCGAAGCTGGCAAACCCCGCCCACTTTAACCGTAAGCGTCTGGCAAAAAACACCTGGCTTCCTAAATACCCCTTTCCAGCTCAACATTCCAAGGCATCAGATATACCTATAACGCTATAAATTTAGGCCGAATAACATGCCCTGTTTTCCCCAGGGCGGCGTTAGAATTCCTCCAAACAGCCCACTATTCGGACAACACTGCGGTTTCACCTTACTTCGCACATACCGTCAAAGCCCATTCCTAGAGCCGTCGCCCCCTGCCGGGCACTTCCCGTAGAACGCACACACCCCTTTCGCCTTGAGGGACTTGATCTGCACAACAGAAAGCCAGCTATGGACAATTCTCTGGTGAACCGAATGAAGTGCAATTGGCGCGATACTTTCATTTAGATAATGATAAAGCAGCGGTTTAACCCCTGCTTTATCCATTTTAATATTAGGATATTGGATTAAAGAAGCCTTCATAAATATAGCTACCGCGAATGGTTTTGCAGTCTTGATGACTGACTCCTGCACGATGTAAGCAGGAGTCCCATTCAGACCTTATAATGTTTATCATATCGTCTATGATAAAATTCGCTTTCTCCTCATTGAGGAGAAAGCGAGCATGACCGCTCAAAAGATTTTCTTTATTCGCCATACGGCCATGCAAACCGCAAGCCATTGCTAAATTCCTATTTTGCAGTGCAATAGTGAGAGTGGGTGTTAAATCATAGGCTGGACTTAAACGCCAATGGGTGTTTTTAGCAAGAATGGCATGATTGCGTGGGTGATCATCAAGATTGGAGACAAGTGCGTTAAAGCACATGCGCCCATAAAGCTCTGTAAAGTCCTGTTCTGGGTGACTACTTGTGCGGCGAATTTCATCGGCAAGTAGTAGATATGACCAATCGTTTTTAGCCGCAGGACTTTCTTCTGAGCGAAGCAATGTTAACGCACTCACCATGCGGTGACGGCGATAACCTTCATCGGTATGATCGCGGTCAAAACGCCGCACAAGCAGTACGTCCTTGCCACCAACTTCGACAATCTTGCTATCTGCGACATTCATATCACAAAGTTTGGCAAGCTTTAAAAAAGCATGTTCAACACGCGGATGATTCCAACGATCCTGTGGGCTGGAAAATTTGGCTACCCAAAAGCTGTTGTCATCCTCCACAACAGCTTTTGGGCGAGCACCCCCTATTGATGTTCCTTCCAGCAGTAATTCCTGAACGTCATCTTGGTTTTCAATGTCGTCAGTTTGATTATTTAAAATGGTTTCCGCTGTCGCTTGAAGCTTTTCCAGATCAAGGATGCGATTGAAGGTGCGGCGTGGCGCAGGAGGTTCAGCATTTAGCCCAAAGCCTAACGCACCTGCTCTGTCATCTGCACCCTGCATGAGAAAATTAAACTCTTCCAATCCTGTTTGCCCAGCATTACGCTCAATGACGCGCTGCCCCCAATAGTCAGGCATAGCATCCCGAATAGCGCCAAAGAAACCGCTCATACGTGCGGTTTCATATTGAGTGCTACTGAGCTTTAGTACCGTTGGGTCAAGCTCTACAGCGTTGCCTCTGGCTAAGTAGCTTTTACCATAGATCAGCTCGCCAACGGGCTCACCATCACGGGTGCGCGAGATGCGAAAACGCGCCGCAGTGACAAACTCTGTTTCATTAGGTAAGACGATATACACAAAACATTCACGCTCAGAAGTCATTGTCTAATACCTTTTTCCGTTTTCCTGCGGTTTTGGGGGCGCGGGATTTTTCTAATATCTTGCCTTCTTCATCATGATCTGGATCGGCGATAAGGTTCATATCGTCTAATAACCCCAAAACCCATAAAGCCCCCACATATGTGGCGATAGCCGTGGAGGGTTTGCCCTTTTCAATATCTGACATAACATAGCGCGAAACACCAATGCGCCCTGCCATATCCTCTAACCGCAACTTGCGGCGCAATCTTGCGGTACGGATATTTTTCCCTAACTGGATTAATGCCAGTTCTACGGCGGCGGGAGGGGCTTTCGCTATTTTGTTTGTGCGTGACATGGCTTCATGGTTCTTTTGATCCACTTATATAGCTTAAATGTTCTATATTTTCAACATATAATTGACTTACGGGTGAGGTCAATTATAAAAATATGGGAAATGTTGGCTTAAAGCCACATTTATTGTCTATATGTTGGCTATTATAAACACAGGTAGCCAGTTTATGGATTGGTTAAGGTATGAAATAATAGTGCACTTAATAAAACTTCTGACAGACATAACTATTTAGATAGTGGCTGAGGGCTGTCGGGGAATATATTAAGTTTCACGTAACATGACGCACCTTTTGAAATTGCTTCAAAAGGTAAATTAACAAACAAGTACAAATTAGGATTTACAGGGTATGGCAGATAGCAATTTTATTAATGAAATCAAGAGAAGGCGCACGTTTGCTATCATCTCTCACCCCGATGCCGGTAAAACCACTCTTACCGAGAAACTGCTGTTGTTCGGAGGCGCTATCCAGATGGCTGGCACAGTCAAGGGCCGCAAGGCTGCGCGTCATGCCACCTCCGATTGGATGGAGATGGAGAAACAACGAGGTATCTCGGTCACCACCTCGGTGATGCAGTTTCCGCACGGCGACAAGATTATGAACCTGCTGGATACGCCGGGTCATGAAGACTTCTCGGAAGATACCTATCGCACCCTGACGGCGGTGGACTCAGCCCTGATGGTGATTGATTGCGCCAAAGGTGTGGAAGACAGAACAATCAAGCTGATGGAAGTCTGTCGGCTGCGGGATACGCCGATCATTTCCTTCGTCAACAAGCTTGACCGTGAAGGTCGTGATCCGATTGAATTACTGGATGAAGTCGAAGATATTCTCAAGATTAAATGTGCCCCCATCACTTGGCCAATAGGCATGGGTAAAGAATTCAAAGGTGTGTTTGATCTTTATAATGACTGTATTCACCTGTTCAGTGCCACCCACGGTGGCAAGATACAGGAAGGCGAGGTGATTCAGGGGCTGGACAATCCACGTCTGGATGAATTGTGGGGTAACAGAGCCGAAGGCATTCGTGATGAGATTGAACTGGTGCGTGGCGCATCGCATGAGTTTAATCTTAATGCCTACCTCAAGGGCGAGTTAACCCCGGTTTTCTTTGGCTCGGCCATCAACAACTTTGGTATTCGCGAACTGCTGGATGCCTTCGCTGAATGGGCACCGGCACCCCTGTCGCGTGAAGCCAAAACCCGCACGGTGGCACCATCTGAAGAAGCGTTCAGCGGTTTCATCTTTAAAATCCAGGCCAATATGGACCCGCAGCACCGTGACCGTATTGCCTTCATGCGTGTCTGTTCCGGCAGTTATCGCAAAGGTATGAAAATGCGTCATGTGCGTATTGCTCGTGATATCCAAATCTCCAACGCCATCACCTTCATGGCCAGCGACAGAGATCACGTCGAGTCGGCCTATCCCGGCGACATCATTGGCCTGCACAACCATGGCACCATCCAGATTGGTGA
>JAJRWO010000021.1 GCA_024276775.1 Gammaproteobacteria bacterium
AGCCGGGATCGGCTTGGGGAATTAATGCGATCTTGCCTATCAGCGAACAGTTTTCGCCGTGATCCGCACTGGGGTCGATGCATTCAGCCACCGTTCGGCCATTACCAACAAAATTTGCCTGGCTGTTTGGATACATGAAAATCCGGAAATCTGATGGCTTTAGTATAAGAGGTGGCAACTCTACCAAGCTGGAAAGAATACGCTGGTGCTTGCCTTCTTTTGCATGCCCTCTTAACCAGTCACCAATATCTGCTACCGCCAGCGAACCCGTTCGCAATGAGGGAAAGGTAGTGATAGGAATATCCGCTAATTATTCGCGTTCTAAACCAGCTGTATCGCCAAATTCCACCAGGCTATTTAAAGCGGCTGAGACGTTACGTGTAAAAGCAAACTTGGCGTACTCACGTCCCTCGATAGCTCCACGCATAAATTGCTCAAGCAACTCGATATCTCCAGACAGCCCTGCTTCCTTACAGGCCGCAGCAAAGCGATTTCGCTGCTCACACCATACTTCAACTTCCTGCCCACTCTGGCTGGGCATTTGTGGCTGTGTTAAAGCCTGTGCTACAACGGGACGCAAGAAACGCTCCGGGTCATCCGCATAACTGAGCGATGTAATATCGTAGGTACCCGGCCGCAAATGGCCATACTTTTTAACAAAGTGATCCCAACTTAAAGTCCCCCGCGCTGTTGCAACGGCATCCTCAGTAAAATGGTGCGCCACGGTACGAATAGAGTGCAAAAATGCCTCCATCGCTTGCTGATCAATAACGCCTTTACGTACTGCCGAACGCAGCAGGGTGACGACAATAAAGGCACTTCTGGCAAGGTGGGAAAAAGCCAATGTCCCATAGCGCTTGGCATCTTCAAGCAACGCTGTCGTGCGCTCAAGGGGAGCAAGCGTACTATTAACAATCTCGGTATAACGCGATTCCAGTTTAGAGATAGCGCCCAAATCCAGGTCATTCCTGGTCAACGCGTTCCGGGTTATCTTCAACAGGGCCTGCCCGAGACATTGAACCTCTTCAGTAGAGAACCCTCCCTCCGTTACCAAACGCTCTGACCAGCGCTGGAAGTCCAAATCAAAGCAGGTCGGTACCACGTCAAATTCAACCTTATCATGCAGGTGAGGATGACGTTCGAGCCAATTTAGATAAAAGTCAACCAACCGCCCCGCCAAGTCATCATCAAGCGCTGCCGGAATAAATGAGTTAAAACTTGCCCTCACGTCCACATAGGGACGACCGCAAAAAACTGCAAGTAGCGGGTGAGGCCGCACATCCCGATAACCATACTCGGCACGCTGGATGGCCCAAATATCGTCCATAATAAGGTAGCGATACAAGGATGTCGCCAGCAATCCCGGGTTGGTTCCGATAATCTCAGCGGGGTTCCAATCTGGCATCACCCCAAAAAATGCTTTGTCTCCAACAATGAAGGGCGAAGGATTTTGCAAAGTCACAAAGTGTCTTTCCGCACCCTGTAGAAAGGCTTCCAGTTCCTGTTTTTCGGCGACCTGCTCACCATGATCAACTGCAATCGGTCGTACCTGCAAGATATGAATCTGTCCCTGTGTGCTAATGGCAAATTCAATATCCAATGACTCAAAACTCAACAGGTTTTCTATCTCCCGCATCGCAGGAAACAACCCCCGTACCAATTCAGGCACCTCTGTCACATCTAACTCCAGGCTGCGATGAACCAGTAACGTCTTGTGTTCCAAGCTACTACCACTGGTAATTGACTCTGTACTTTTTGTTACATCATCATAATTAATTACATAATACGGAGCCCCCTGATCTAGCGTGCGGGTAAAAGCAACCCCACTGGCCACAACGCCATTAACCATCGGCTGCACGAGCACTTGGTTGACAGGGTTGCTATTATCGCTATAGGAATCGATCACCTGATCAACCGCAATCTCTACCGCCGACGCTTCCTTACTATCAACACCCAAAATGCTGGTGTATGCCCCAGCATTAGCAGAGGAAAAACCGTCTTCTGAAAGAGCGCTGCTGCGTACCACCAGGGAACGCTCATGAAATTCTTCGCAAATTTGAGCAATTACTTTATCGCAGTTCGCTCGCCATTCCGCCACACTAAAGCTCACCTGATCTTCAATGCGGCTACAACGCACCAACTCCTGTAACCGCGCTAAAGTCTGAGCCTTGGTGCCGAGTACAAAATGAGCCAGATCCTGAGGCTCATTCAGCTCCGCCCAATCCCCAGCTACATCTACCGCCACAACCTCAAAACCCCGTGTCCGAAGATATTCAATTAACTGCGAAAGTTTCGCTTGTTTGAATCGTTCAAACAGTGTCGAACTCTCTTGTTGTAGATGGCTAATTACATCAGGGTTAAAGCGCACCAACCCAACAAACTCCGCATCGGCCAACACTGGGTCAATATCACTACCCAGGCGGGTTACTCGATTTTCATAGCAGTTAACTTTTTCGCAGCGTTCCAGGTCTTGCTTGGTACGATCAGAAAAACGCTGTCGCCAGGCAGCATCTACCGCAACGACGATATCGGCACTTGAAGTGGCCATCTCACGAATTATTCGCTCTCGATAGAGGATGTCAGAATAAGAAACAAAATACTCACAATTTGACTGCAGATTAGCCTCAAGAAAAGATACGGCTGCGCCGGTGGCTTCCCACTCAGGATTGACAACATAATGAAATTCCGGGTAACGCCGAGTAATTTCTTCAACCTGGTAACCACCGACAAATGTCACTGATGGTTGCAAAAAAGAAACCGCCTGCAGCACCCAGTCCAGCACCCTGTTGTTATCAGCAAGCCCTCTTAATGCGGTATGCTGCTCGCCATGCAATGGTCGGCCAGCACCCAGTATGACAAAACTCAGCATAGATGTTTCTTTCTGTCTCACTTATAAATCCAAACTATTGAGTGCATCGATAACGCTATCCACTTCGTGATCTAACAGAGTCGGCCCGATGGGTAAGCTAACCACCTCTCTATGAATTCTTTCCGTTATCGGGAAAGACAAATCATTGTAAAGCGCATAAGCGCTCTGCTTATGTGGAGGAACCGGGTAATGAATAAGAGTTTCTACACCAGCAATTTTTAGCTGTTTTTGAAGTGCTTCACGTTGAGCACAACGTACAACGAATAAATGCCAAACATGCTGTTCATCATTCCTACAATGCGGCAACTGAACCACTGGATTAGTGACACCTTCGATATAACGTTTGGCAATGCAACGTCGATGCTCAGTATGCTGTCCCAGGTATGTAAGCTTAACCCGTAGCATTGCAGCCTGGATTTCATCCAAGCGACTATTCACCCCTTGATAGAGGTTTTTGTACTTCTCATAAGAACCATAGTTGCGTAATGCACGCAGTGTTTCGGCCAACTCAGCGTCATTCGTGGTAATAGCCCCCGCATCCCCTAGTGCGCCCAAATTTTTCCCTGGATAGAAGCTGAACCCCGCCGCATGCCCCCAATCACCTGCTTTGCGACCTCCCAAGCTTGCCCCGTGGGCCTGGGCGGCATCCTCCAGCACAAGCAAACCATGACATTCGGCCATCTCCAAAATGGTCGGCATATCAGCAAGTTGTCCATAGAGATGAACCGGCAAAATCACTCTGGTTTTCGGACCAATCACAGCCTCGATAGCAACAGGAGAGAGGTTAAAAGTTTCTGCGTTTGGCTCAACAAATACGGGCACGAGGTTGTTTTCAGTGATAGCTAACACGCTGGCTATGTAAGTATTCGCCGGGACGATAACCTCGTCCCCTTCATTCAAGCTACCCAGCTCCTTCCATGCCCGTAGCGTGAGTGTCAGAGCATCCAAGCCATTGGCAACTCCGATGCAGAATTCTGTATCGCAATAATCAGCAAACGCTTGCTCGAAAGCCGATAGCTCTTTACCTGCGATATACCAACCAGAATCAATCACTCTGGCGCAAGCTTCGACAAGCTCATCCCGGCACTGATAATTAATGGACTTAATATCTAAAAAAGGGATCATAATTAAACAAATCTCACCACTTCAGCTGGATTCCCAATAACTACCGCATTCTCTGGTACATCTTTAGTAACAACGGCACCTGCGCCCACCATGGCATTTATACCAATCGTAAGCCCAGGCAAAATAGTTGCGTTAGCGCCTATACTCGCTCCTTTTTTTACCGTGATTCCACTAAGTTGATCGGAGTAGTTTTTTGAACGTGGGTGCTTGTCATTTGTAAAGGTGGCATTAGGGCCAATAAAAACATCATCTTCTAAACGGGTACCATCCCACAAATAAACGCCAGATTTCACTGTCACCCTGTTACCTAAAACAACATCCCCCTCAATAAGGCTATGAGCGCAAATATTACAGTCTTTACCAATAGCAGCCCCTTTAAATATGACGACAAACTGCCAAACCCTACTACCTTCTCCAATAGTACATTCTGCGACATCTGCTAAAGGGTGAATCATGCTCATTTTTTACTTTCTTTTAGAAACTCTTGGTAATCACGAATATAATCAACTTTGTCATAATGCTCACTGGCAAGCACTAACAGCACGCAATCATCACTAAAGTCGTACATTTCTCGCCAGACCATATCTTTGATGAACACCCCTTTAGTTGGCGAATCAAGCCATGCTTCTTCACGAGCATTGCCGTCATCCAAAATCATGCGACATTTGCCAGTGACACATACAGCAACTTGTTGCAGTTGTTTATGTGCATGAAAGCCACGGGCAACACCAGACTCAGTGTCAAAGATGTAATACACCCGCTGGATGTCAAAGGGTATTGTTTTGTTTCCTTCCAGCGCGACAAGTGAACCTCGGGAATCACCGAGAGGTGGAAAGTTGATCCAATTAAAGATTGTCATGATTTTTCCTTTACAAGACCCAATAAGTAATGGTCAAAACACTAGTGTCCCAACGTTACCAAACTAAGCACGTATAACCAACTGTATTGCCAACAAAAACCACCAAATCATGAAGGGCACCGACTTGAACTACGTGAAAATCTCTAAAATCCCTAAATTTTCCAGGGTTTTAGAAATAAATCATGTATATAGTGTCCGGCAGAAAACTCAGTTTTTTAGCAACATCGTACTACCACGCTTGGTTATTTTAGGCCGCATTATCAATGCCAGCGCTGTTTTTTCCTATCACCACGCTCTAGATGAGAATGACTCCCATTTGCAGCGTTCACC
>JAJRWO010000237.1 GCA_024276775.1 Gammaproteobacteria bacterium
AATAATTGCTCGGGGCTTGCACACAAATACACCACCACCCCTCGCTGCTGCAAGATATGGCGATTATCGGCGTCTAACACCGCACCACCGCCTGTTGCCAAGACTAAATCCTGTCGCAGAGTCAGCTCATCAATCACTACTTTTTCACGCTTCCTGAAACCCACCTCACCCTCAACATCAAAAATGACCGGAATTTTGACTCCGGTACGGGCAACGATTTCATGGTCACTATCGACAAAATTCCAGCCCATAAACTTTGCCAGTTGTTTGCCTATCGTCGTTTTACCGGCCCCCATGGGACCCACAATAAAGATCCTTTTGGGCTTGGTAGATGGGTCTGTCATTAAAATATCGCCATTGATTCTGTCATCACGATAGCAAATTTACCAAAAAATAGCGGCTAGTAGTCAGTTTAGGCAATAAAAAAGGGGTCATGAGTAAACTCATGACCCCTGGAGAGCACAAATAGTTAGTTGATGGACAGACCATCTTTGATGATCTTGGGCGTAATGAAGACCAACAGCTCTTCTTTGGAATCACGTTTGGTTGTCGAGCGAAACAAAGCGCCAATCAAAGGCAAGTCACCCAGAAATGGTACCTTGCTAATGCCTGTATTGGTGGCGTCTTCATAAACACCACCCAAAACGATGGTTTCACCATTTTCCACCAACACCTGGGTATTGATTTCGCGAGTGTTGATAATAACCCCCCCCACAACGTCCTCTCCACGGCTGTCCTTCTTAATCTCCAAATCCATAATCACACGGTCATCCGGCGTAATCTGTGGTGTTACCCGCAAACTCAAAACAGCCTTTTTGAATGATGTCGTGGTTGCCCCGCTCGCCCCGGCACTCTGCTGGTAAGGAATTTCCAGACCCTGTTCAATAAAAGCCTCTTTCTGGTTGGCCGTAATCAAGCGCGGCGAAGAAACCACCTCGCCCTGACCTTCTGCCACCATTGCGGATAGCTCAAGATCAATATTGGTACCAAATGGTAATTTAACAAAGCTCATAGCAAAAGATGCTGGACTCCCTGTTGCAGGTTTGGCTGGCAGATCAACATTCAGACGCCCTGGGGCTGTTAGCGTATCGTTATTAATTAACTGATCAGTCGCCTCAAGCGTGCCACTAAACTGGCTGCCACGGCCTGTATTTGAGGCACCCAGAGTATCTCGCGAAACCCCAAAACGGGTCCCAATATCCTTGCCATAAGTGTTACTGGCAATGACCAACCGTGCTTCAATCAACACTTGTCGTACTGGAATATCCAGGTTGGTAATCAAACGATGAATTTCTTCCAGTGATGACATTGTGTCTTTGACCAAAAGCGTATTGGTACGTTCATCGATACTGACACTGCCACGGACAGACAATAGTGATGTCTTCGCTTCGCCTTCACCATGGCCTAACAGGATATTGGCCAGGTCGCCAGCTTTGGCATAGTTGACCTGAATCATCTCTGAGCGCAATGGTTCCAACTCACTGATTTGCTGCCTGGATTCCAAGTCAGCCTTTTCACGGTCTACAATTTCCTGCGCGGGCGCGACAAATAACAGGTTGCCCGTCTTTCTTACGCCCAAGCCCTTGGTTTTGAGAATAATATCCAAGGCCTGATCCCAAGGCACATTCTGTAATCGTAAGGTCACACTGCCCGTCACCGTATCGCTGGTCACCAAGTTCATTTCAGTGAAATCTGCAATGAGCTGCAATACTGCACGCACCTCGATATCCTGAAAATTTAGTGATAAACGTTCGCCGACAAAACCACCTTCATCCCCCTGGCGTCGCAAATCTTCCAGCGTCGGCTCAATCGCTTTTTTTATCTCAACCGTCAACAAATCACCCGACTGATAGGCCATGTGATCAAACGCCTCCTTGGCACTGATGACGATGCGAACATTCCCGCCTTGGCGAAAAGTATCAATCATCGTTACGGGAGTGGCAAAATCGACAACATCAAGTCGCTGCTCCAGCGCCTTGGCAATGCTGCTATCAATGAAGTCCAGCGCTAATTTTCCGCCTTGCTCCTGAATATTAACACTGACCCCGACATCCGACAGCACAACGATAATACGCCCTTCGCCATCTTCACCACGACGAAAATCGATACTCTTAATGCTATGGCTGGCCGATATCTCACGACTGGAAAATTCCGTTCGGTCTTTATCAATCGGCCCCGGTGATAATGACATTGCAGAGCCGGTGCTATCAAGAATCACATAAACATTATTGCCTTCAACACGTGTTTCATAAGGCACTAAACGCAATAGGTTCAATACCACCCGGGTTCTACCGCGCGCCTCAACTGCGCTAATGCTCCGAGCCACCCCCACTCCCACCTGGGTTGTACGCTTAGCAAGATTATTGTTTGTGGCCGCAAAATCCATGGCGATGCGTGCTGGATTATCAATGGTAAAGCTCAGCGGTTCTGCCGCGGGACCCGACATGGAAAATTTGATCTGAACCCGATTGCCGGGCAAGCTTGAGACATCGATAGCCTCCAGCGCGTTTTCAGGTATCGCCTCTTCAGCACTAGCCTGAGCCACAAACAGCCCCAACAACAGCATACTCATTAACATAAATCGCTGTATCATTTTATGGCTCCAAAAATATTGTTTTATCATCATCTGCTCACCCATATTCCCGATTCGCTTCATTGTTATGTTACCCCAGGAATCATTCCACAACAGCCAAAGAAGCTGGTCGCTGAATCCAAGCCCCCAAGCCATCCGGCACGACTTCAATCAATTCTATTTTTTCTTCGCTAATTGACATCACTTGACCATAATTCTGGCCCAGATAGTTGCCTACCACTATTCTCGAAACCAGGCCATCAGGAGAACTGACTAATGCTGAACTTTTGCTTCCTTTGGACATCGTTCCCACCATTCGCAGGGCATCCAACGGAAAGGCCTCCAGCAATTCACGCCGACGACCAAGGTCTGGCTGTAAACCACCGTCACTATTTGCCTGCTGTTTACTTTTCGCATCAAGCATGGCCTTGGTTTCCCATGACATAAAGGGATCACCATAATCGTTGACTGAATAAGTAAAACTGCCAATGGGAACAAATTCCGGCAATGGTGTTATATGCCCCTTGGCACTGGCTTTCACTTCATTAATATAGGCTTGCAGATCAGTATTATCACCACCACTTCAGCCAACCAACAGCCCAGTCACAACGAGCGTCATGGCAACATGCGCCCGTTTTTGTCGCCATCTTACCCTCATTGCCCATCCTCCTGATAGCGATAGGTTTTAGCCGTTGTCGACATGATCAAATTTTCGCCCTTGGCTGAGATTTTCATATCATGCAGAGTCACAATCCGTGGCAAGGCCGCTACGTCACTGACAAACGCGCCAAAATCATGATATCGACCTGTCACTTCGATATTGATAGGCAATTCAAAATAAAACTCGGCTGGCTGTTCAGCCTGCGGCTTGAATAACTCAAACTCCAAACCATTCGCCAAACCAGCCTGTGACACATCAATCAGTAATTCTGCTACCTCTGTTTTGCTGGGTAACTGCCGTAACATTGCACCAAATGAACGCTCCATATCGGCCATCTGTTGTTTGTAAGCATCAAGATTAATCGCCTTCAGCTGCTTGGCTTTAAAAACATCTTTCAATTCCACCTCTTTTTGCTTTGCTTGCTCCAGCTCTTCCAGCTGATGTTGAGTCACAAACCAGTAGCCCGCCCCCAACACTGCCAGACAAACCGTTAACACGGCAGCCACCTTAACCAATACCGGCCACGAACCCGGATCACTGGAATCCAGGCCCTTACACTGTTCAAAATCTGTGCTTTTCAGGTTCATTCGTCTTCTTCCACCTTCTTAGCTTCAATTTCTTCGGGCGTTAAC
>JAJRWO010000238.1 GCA_024276775.1 Gammaproteobacteria bacterium
CCTTTATGCAACAACATAGTGGCATCAACAGGCATGCGCAAATGGCTATCAACGACGACCCGATCAGGTTGTCTGACATCAACATCCAGGCGCACATTCATACGCGGATCATCCGCTAACACGGTGCCGATACCCGTGACAATTACCGAACTACGGGCACGCAATTTCTGTACATCAAGACGTGAAGCCTCGGCACTAATCCACTTGCTCTCACCACTGGCCATCGCGGTACGCCCATCAAGGCTCATTGCCAATTTGCAGCGAACATAGGGGCGACCACGGTCAAAGCGGGAAACAAAGCCAGGATTCAATTGTTCAGCCTGCGACTGCATCAAACCAACAGCAACCTCGATCCCCGCCGCCTTGAGCCGCTCCAAACCTTGCCCGCCAACGATGGGGTTGGGATCTTGCATGGCCACCACTACCCTGGCAACATCCGCCGCGATCAGTGCGTCAGCACAGGGCGGTGTGCGCCCCTGGTGGCGACAAGGCTCTAGGGTCACATAGGCCGCTGCCCCTTGCGCTAGTTCACCCGCCTGTTGCAAAGCATGAACTTCGGCATGCGCTTCACCAGCGGCGCGGTGCCAACCTTGACCAACGACTTTCCCATCCACAACAATAACGCAGCCAACCCGCGGATTGGGGTCGGTGGTGTACAAACCCTGTTCTGCCAAACGCAGTGCCAGGCTCATATAACGATGATCGTCAGCTGAAAACATGAGGTAAATTTACACCATCATTGGTGTGATGGATACGCTGGCCAAACTCAGCTGCCTTTTGTTTTGTCGCGACCGGGCAGCAGGGGAATCTGCTGCGCCTTTAGCTCGGCTGGCGGCTCGTTTTCCAGTCGCTCGATGACTTCGCGAAAGGCACTCATATCTTCAAAACTACGATACACCGAAGCAAAACGAATATAGGCAACATGATCGAGATCCGCCAGGGTATCCATCACCCATTCACCCAGGCGACGCGATGAAACCTCTCTATCGCCGGTAGCGCGCAACAAGGATTTAATACGGCTGATGGCGGCTTCAACCTTTTCGGTATCAACCGGGCGTTTTTCCAAGGCTCTTTGCATTCCACGACGCATCTTTTCTTCATCAAAGGGTTCACGAATTCCGTCAGTTTTAACAATGCGCGGTAAAACCAGCTCAGCAGTTTCAAAAGTGGTGAAACGCTCGGAACAGGTCAGGCACTCACGTCGACGGCGAACACTATCGCCCTCATTCGCCAAGCGCGAGTCTATGACCTTAGTTTCATCAGCACTGCAAAACGGACAACGCATAAACGGTGATTAGGCTGAGTAAACTGGCAGGCGTTGACACACCTCAGTCACCTTAGCTTTAACAGCATCAAGCGTCGCTTGCTCACCTTTAGCATCGATAATGTCACAGATCCAATGCGCCAGATCACGGCTATCAGCCGTATCAAAACCACGCGTGGTAATCGCCGGCGTACCGATGCGAATTCCCGATGTCACAAAGGGCGATTGAGGGTCATTCGGCACAGCATTCATGTTGACCGTAATATGCGCATTGCCCAGCCAGGCATCAACGGCCTTGCCGGTCAGTTTCTGCTTGATAAAACTGACCAGGAACAGGTGATTATCGGTACCGCCAGAAACCACCTCATAACCACGTTTAATAAACATCGTGGCCATAGACTGGGCATTTTTTACCACATGCTGTTGATAAGTTTTGAAGCTAGGCTCCAAGGCTTCCTTAAACGCCACTGCCTTAGCGGCAATCACATGCATCAACGGCCCTCCCTGAATCCCCGGAAAAATGGCTGAATTGAGCTTCTTTTCAATGTCAGGGTTAGCCTTGGCCAGGATAATACCACCGCGTGGGCCGCGCAAAGTTTTGTGAGTAGTGGACGTGGTGACATCGGCAATCTGCACCGGGCTAGGATATTCACCCGTCGCAACCAAACCCGCAACATGCGCCATGTCCACCAACAAATAAGCACCAACGCTATCAGCAATATCACGAAAACGCTGCCAATCCACCACCCGGGAGTAAGCAGAAAAACCGGCCACGACCATCTTTGGTTTGTGTTCTTTAGCCAGCGCTTCAACCTGGTTATAATCAATTTCACCGGTCGCTTCATTCAAGCCATATTGAACCGCGTTATAGGTCTTGCCAGAGAAATTAACGTGCGAACCATGAGTCAAGTGGCCACCATGAGCCAAACTCATTCCCAATACGGTATCACCCGGTTGTAGCAGGGCCATATAAACCGCACCATTGGCCTGCGAACCGGAATGAGGCTGAACATTGGCATAATCAGCAGCAAACAACTCTTTAAGGCGATCAATGGCCATTTGTTCAACAATATCAACAAACTCACAACCACCGTAATAACGTTTACCTGGATAGCCTTCGGCGTACTTATTGGTCAGCACCGAACCCTGCGCCTGCATCACCCGTGGGCTGGCGTAGTTTTCTGAGGCTATCAGCTCAATATGTGCTTCCTGACGCTCACGCTCATGTGCCATCGCCCGCCACAGGTCATCGTCATACTCAGCAATCGTCATATCCTTAGTAAACATGGCGTTATCATTCTCCAGCTAGCAAAAATTCATCGTCCGAAAGGGGCGTAAGGATACCTGATTTCAGACGCTCCTGCATCAATAACAAGCTTATCACTCACGCACAAAAACCAAACATGCACCATAAAGCACATCAGTGAAATATAGCGTTAAATGTATAGTAGGCGCGTTAGGCGAGGTATTATTTCGGGATAAAGATTATCTGAAGATTGAGCAGTAGATAATGATATACTCACCGTTGTGGGCAACAAGGTTTTATATGATCTGTGTAATAACCGTGAAGATCTGAATTATGAGGCAGTAGACGTTGGCAATAACTACTCAGCAACCAAGCACCAGAACATTCACCAGAATACTCTCACTACTGGACGACCTCAAAGGCTCCGACGTGGGCACTATTCTGTATAGCCATATAGAACAGTCTTTTATCGCGTTTGAACACAACCAGCTCAGCTCAGAAAAACTTTATTTGAACCTGCTCAATAGCCTGCTTGGCAGCCTTGCCGAGCATTTCCCGAGTGGAGCAAAGCAGTGGATGCAAATCCAAATCATGCAAAAGAGCCTGCAAGACCCCATGACCGAATCAGAGCTACTCAACATTCAAGGCCAGGTTCAGCACTTAATTAAACAGATACAAAAAAATAAGCCGTCAGACCAACAGCACACTCAACCGACACCCGATTCCCTACGAAATGACAGCCTTGGCTTCGGCAAACCCAACATCAGTCATTATGACGAAAGCGAGGTATCGGCTAAACTAGGCGCGCCTTTTTGTCATATTGACCAGACCCGAGACAACATCAATACTATTCAATCCAGCCTTGCTGAACAGATTGAAAATGCCAAACAGTTCAATTCTGCCCTGTCAAAATTACTGCACAACTCATTTTCAGTCATTCGCAATCTGAATGAAAACGATAACGTCAGCCAAATTAAAAGTGTATTCCTCAGACGTTATGCCAAATTGATAAAAATGCAGCAAGACCTGGCACACAATTTTCAGAACTTCGACAACGGTCTTGGTGACATCGTTTCCAATAGCCAAAATCTTAATGATGAACTATCACGAGTCCATCGGCTCAGTCTGACCGATGAGCTGACCCAGCTACCTAACCGACGTGCCTTCCTGATGCGCCTGGATGATGAAATTTCCAGGGCATTGCGCTTTGATTACCCCATGGCCATCGCCTTGATTGATATCGATAATTTCAAACCCATCAATGACACTTATGGCCATGCTGCTGGTGACACCATCCTCCAGCACTTTGCCCAAAACATGAATATTATATTTCGCTACCACGATATGCCAACACGCTATGGCGGTGAGGAATTTGCCGTATTATTTCCCAATACCAGTATCGATGGCGTCTTAAGCGCACTGAACAAACTGCAACTCAAACTCAAGGCTGTCCCCAATATTCTTTACAAGGACTCAGAGATATCGATTCCCACTTTCTCAGCAGGCGTTGCCCTTTACAATCAAGGCGAAGATGCTGAAGAAATCATTAGGCGCTCAGACATTGCCATGTATAAAGCCAAAACGGCTGGCCGTGATCGTATTGAAGTCGATCCACTCGGCACCAGCCAACCTCATCAGGTACCCAGCAAGTCGAATAAAAAACTGAATTTAACCTAGCGCCTGCAAGTGACCGTGTTTACACAGAGTGCGGGCACTGACAGGCTTTAGGTTTAAGGCGTTCCTTCCAAATCTGCGCCTTCTTTCTCCACTGGCATCAAATCAGCTTTACTCACTCCCAGCATCAGGATTGCACTACTGGCAACATAGATCGATGAGTACGTCCCCACCACTACACCGATAATCAAGGCCAAAGAAAAGGCATGGATAATTTCTCCCCCCACTAAAAATAGGGTAAACAATACCAATAAAGTCGTTAATGATGTCACCAAGGTGCGAGATAAAGTCTGAGTAATCGAGCGGTTGACCACATCTATTGAGCTTCCCTTGCGCATCTTGCGAAAATTTTCACGGATGCGATCATAGACCACGATAGTATCGTTCAACGAGTAACCAATCACCGCCAGCACAGCCGCAAGCACGGTCAGGTCAAATGTAAACTGAAACAGGGAAAAGATTCCCATGGTAATCACAACGTCATGCACCAAGGCGACAACAGCGCCCACTGAAAAACGAATTTCAAAGCGAAAATAAACATAGATCAGAATGCCAAACAATGCCGCCAACATTGCCAAACCACCGTCTTCGGTCAGTTCATCACCAATCTGTGGCCCCACAAATTCAATCCGGCGCAGATCCACGTCCTGACCGCCATCTTCCAGGGCACGCAAGACGCGGCTGCTCACATCAGCCGTACCCTCGTCTTCCTGTGGTGATAATCGAATCAAGACATCCTTTGATGTGCCAAAATATTGCACCACAGCAGCATCAAAGCCCCCTGTTGCCAGCGCCGAGCGCAATTGCGGTAAATCGGCCGATTCAGCATAACCAACCTCAACCAGGGTGCCGCCGGTAAAATCTATCCCCAGGTTTAAACCCCGGGTTGCCAGCGATGCAATTGACACCAATATCATCAGCACTGAAGCAATTAAGGCCAGCTTTTTTTTGCTCATAAAATCGATGCTATGACTTGTATCCAGTATCTTCATCCTTGATTTCCTAGATTTTTTTACTTAGGCAGCCACTAAATAGAAAGCTTTTTGACCCGCTTGCCACCGTAAATCAAATTAATCACGGCGCGGGTGCCAACAATGGCGGTAAACATGGAAGTAAGGATACCGATCGCCAGGGTCACGGCAAACCCCTTGACTGGGCCAGAGCCCAAACTCAGCAGCACAAAGGCTGCAATCAAGGTGGTGATGTTGGCATCAGCAATGGTTGAAACCGCCTTTTCATAACCGGCGTGAATAGCCGCCTGTGGTGTAACACCATTACGCAGTTCTTCACGAATACGCTCAAAGATCAGAACATTGGCATCCACCGCCATACCAACGGTCAAAACGATGCCGGCAATGCCTGGCAGCGTCAGCGTGGCCTGAAACATAGACAATACCGCCACCACCATTACCAGGTTGAAGGCCAGCGCCAGGTTAGCCACCAAACCAAACACCTTGTAATAGAGCGCCATAAAAATCAGCACCAGCACAAAGCCAATGACAACAGATTTGAAGCCCATATCAATATTGTCCTGCCCCAGACTTGGGCCGACAGTACGCTCTTCTATAATTTCAATCGGCGCGGACAGTGC
>JAJRWO010000239.1 GCA_024276775.1 Gammaproteobacteria bacterium
GGTAGACGGCCAACAATACAGCGCCGAGCATATTATTATCGCCACCGGCGGCAGGCCACTGCAACCCAAGTTACCCGGCGCAGAACTGGGCATTACCTCGGATGTTTTTTTTGAACTGACGCAACAACCACAAAAAACAGTGATCGTGGGCGGCGGCTATATCGCTGTCGAGATTGCCGGGGTGCTCAATGCCCTCGGCAGCAAGGTGGATGTCCTGCTGCGCGGCAATCTGTTGCTTAGCGCCTTTGACCCTTTGATTCGCGATACCGTCTGTGAACAAATGCAGCAGGACGGCATCAGCATTCATCGCAACATCAACCTGAACGCGGTGACACTGGGGGAAAACAACATGCGGGTGATGGCGATTGAAGACAAGCCCGAGCTGACAGGCTATGACTGCCTGATCTGGGCCATTGGCCGCATCCCCAACACCGACCAACTCAAGCTCGAAAACATTGACCTAATCTGTGACGTACGTGGCTTCATCCCGGTAGATGAATACCAAAATACGAATATCAATAATATTTATGCCCTTGGTGATGTGACCGGCAAAGCCACCTTGACCCCCGTCGCCATCGCTGCCGGGCGCAAGCTGGCCGAACGCCTGTTTGCCGGCAAAGCAAATAGCAAGCTGGATTACAGCAACATCCCCAGCGTGGTATTTACCCACCCGCCCGTGGCCACTGTCGGCCTGACTGAGCCACAGGCACGCGAAAAATATGGCCACCAGGTCAAGATTTATCAAACCAAATTCACAGGTATGTACCACGCCATGACCGAACACAAAACCAAAACAGCCATGAAACTGGTCTGTATTGGCACAGATGAAAAGGTGGTGGGCTGCCATATCGTTGGCATAGGTGCCGACGAAATGCTGCAAGGTTTTGCCGTTGCCATCAAAATGGGCGCGACTAAGGCTGACTTTGATAATTGCGTTGCCATCCATCCCACTAGCGCCGAAGAACTGGTCACCTTAAAATAAATATTTTTCACCATGAAGATAAAAATACAATGACTTGCAGACTCATATTCGATGTCATTTATTGATTCTTTGTAGTGACCAGGGTTCTGCAAGGCTCTATATACCCCATAACGCTATGGGTATATTAATACGATATGTTAGAGCATACGAGCGGGTGCAAACAATCGCACCCCAGCCAACCACAAGCTCAACGCAAGGAACTCATCCCAGACATTGCCGGGCCGCACACCTTTAATGATGGCGTCGATGTCGGCACAGCGCCGCAACATGGCCTGCCATTGCGGCAGTGAATGACGTTTTAGCCCCGTTTGCACCAATGGTTTGCGTTTGTCCCAAACTCTATTTTTGGCTAGCACCGACTCTATATTACCCCCCTGATAAAGATCAAAGGCCATGCTTTGCATGCTGCGGATTTCACGACTCAGCGCCCACAACACCAAGGTTGGTTCTACGCCTTCACCCTTAAGACCATTAACAATACGACTGCTGCGGGCGGCATCACCTTGCAAGGCACAGTCCACCAGCTTGTAAATATCAAAACGGGAACTATCGGTAACACTGGCAGCCACCTGTTCAATGTCGATGACACCCGTACTATGCAGCAATAGCAGTTTTTCAATTTCCTGGGTGCAGGCCAGCAGATTGCCTTCAACTCTTTCCACCAACAGTGACACAGCATCCTGACTCGCTTGCAAGCCTTTTTGCTTCATCCGTCGCATCACCCAAGCCGGTAATTGATTCAAATCTATCGGCCAGATAGTGACCATGCCGCCGATCTTGTCCACACTCTTATACCATTTGGAATTTTTGGCGCTGCCTTCCAGCTTGCCAGAGATGATCAGCAGGATATTATCTTCCGATGGCCGCTCGGCGTAGGCCTGCAAGGCCTTACTGCCTTCAGTGCCAGGCTTGCCGCTAGGCAGGCGCAATTCGATCAGCCTGCGATCAGAAAACAGTGACATGGCATCGCCGGACTGGAGAAAACCCTGCCAGTCAAAACGCGCCTCAACATGATGCACTTCACGCTCAACACAAGCTGCCTGACGGGCCGCCGCACGAATAACGTCACAGGCCTCTTGCACCTGCAACGGTTCATCGCCACTGACAAAATAAATGGGGAGCATGCCCTTGGCCAGGTGGCCATTGAGTTGTTCGGGCTTAATTTGCATCAGCCGCCGCTTTTGTTGCCGCAGCGTTCAGCTGACGCAACAAACTCTGGATCGACATGCGCCGCATGAAATCGAACAGCCGCTGTTCTTCTTCACCCTTAGCCAGCACCGCACTGCCATCAAACTGATAGTCGCGTTGCTGGCTGATGCGCTCGTTGCTGATGAACACCTTTTTGGCATCCCGCACAGAAAATAGCAGTTCGTATTGCAAGTCGTATTCACTGACCGTGCCACTGTTATCCACCGACAGCACTCGGCGGCCCTGTTTTTCACTATGAATCACCAGCATCAAACGGGTATGACTATTCAAATCCACACCAGCGCTTGTAAGTGCCTGCGTCAGCTCACGCTTCAGATCGGCACTGGCCTGTTGAAATTGCAATTGCATTGCTGGCAGAGCACTAACAGTCACAGCCTGCGAACCACGCAAATGCCAGCCACAGCCGTTTAATAAGGACGCCAGCAAAACAATGACCAAAAGCCAATAGGAAAAACGTAGATAGCAACGTGCCTGTTTTCCCTCTCCTCTTAAAGAAGAGAGGAAAAAAGCGGCGACATTTTGCTTAGCCTTTGACAACAATATTGACCAGTTTGCCGGGCACCACGATCACCTTGAGCACATCTTTGCCGACGATAAATTTAAGCACGTTTTCATTCGTTAGGGCAGCGGCTTCAACAACGTCCTTGGCTGCATTGACGGCCACTTGCACCTTGCCGCGCATTTTGCCATTCACCTGTATCACCATTTCAATGGCATCACGCTTCAACGCCACATCATCCACCGCAGGCCAAGATGCTTCCAGAACGTCATTACCGTAACCCAACTCACACCACAGCACATGGCTGATGTGCGGTGCAATGGGTGACAACAAGCGCAGCAGAATACTGAAGCCTTCATTAATAATGACATCGTGGGCAGCGCCCTGCTTGACCGCTGGCAGCACATTCATAATCTTCATGCAGGCGGCGACAACGGTATTGAACTGCTGCTTGTCGAAATCGATCAGTGCCTGTTTGAGAATTTCATGCACCTCACGCCGCGAGGCCTTTTGTTCATCATCAACCTTAGCCATATCAACAGACTTGTCTGCCCCCAAAACAACCTGATTATTTTGAGCAAAGTTCCAGACTTTTTTCAGAAAACGTGCGGCACCATCTACACCCGAGTCGGCCCATTCCAGTGACTGCTCTGGCGGTGCCGCAAACATCATAAACAACCGTGCCGTATCGGCACCGTATTTTTCAATCAACCCTTGTGGGTCAACCGTATTGCCTTTCGACTTGGACATTTTGGCACCGTCTTTCAGTACCATGCCTTGGGTTAGCAGATGATTGAACGGCTCGTCATTATCGATCAAACCCACATCGCGCATCAGTTTATTATAAAAGCGAGCATAGAGCAGGTGCAGGATGGCGTGTTCGATACCGCCAATATACTGATCCACTGGCAGCCAGTATTTAGCCGCTTCTGACAACATGGCCTTATCATCGTTAGGTGAACAATAACGGGCGAAATACCAACTTGATTCCATAAAGGTATCGAAAGTGTCTGTCTCACGCTCGGCAGCTATTCCACACTTGGGGCACGCACACTGCCGCCACTCAGGATCAGCCTTGATGGGCGACTGAATGCCATCCAGTTCGACATTATCAGGCAACAACACTGGCAGTTGATCTTCCGGTACGGATACCGCACCACAGTCCGGACAGTTTATAATCGGGATCGGCGTACCCCAGTAACGTTGACGCGAAACACCCCAATCACGCAGGCGGTAAGTCACCTTTTTGTTACCTTTGCCCTGAGCGCTCAAATAATCAGCGATTGCATCAAAAGAACCTTCGGATGACATACCACTAAAATCGCCGGAATCAATCAATATCCCTTTTTCGGTAAAGGCCTGTTTGTCCGGATTAATCTCCACTGCTGTTGTCCCCCTGCCTCGTGCCGTATTGATACAGCCCTTAATATCCCTGTCAGCGAGTGGCGCAATGACCTGTTTGATGCTCAAGCCATATTTCTTGGCAAACTCAAAATCGCGCTGATCGTGGGCCGGCACCGACATCACCGCACCCGTGCCATACCCCATCAAAACAAAGTTGGCGACCCAGACCGGAACGCTTGCGCCGGTGACCGGATGAAGCGCCATAAAACCGCTGTCCATGCCCTTTTTTTCCATGGTCTCCAGCTCAGCTTCGGCGGTGCCAGTGAGTTTGCACTCTTCGATAAAGGCCGCCAGGTCGGCATTGGTTTCAGCCGCGGTCAGGGCCAGTGGGTGCTCGGCGGCAACGGCCAGGTAGGTCACGCCCATCAAGGTATCGGGGCGGGTGGTAAAAACACGCAAGGTGTCATCTTTGGCGGCAATCGCAAAGTCGATTTCCAACCCTTCAGAGCGGCCGATCCAGTTGCGCTGCATGGTTTTAACCTGCTCGGGCCAGCCATTCAATTTGTCCAGATCATCCAGCAACTCATCGGCGTAGGCGGTAATTTTCATGAAATATTGTGGAATTTCTTTACGCTCCACCGTGGTATCACAGCGCCAGCAACAGCCGTCAATCACTTGTTCGTTAGCCAGCACGGTCTGATCATTTGGACACCAGTTCACCGCAGCGGTTTTTTTATAAACCATGCCTTTTTCAAACAACTGGGTGAACATCCACTGTTCCCAACGGTAGTAATCAGGGTGACAGGTGGCCAACTCTCTGTCCCAGTCATACCCAAACCCAAGCCGTTTCAATTGACGACGCATGTAATCGATATTTTCGCGGGTCCACTTGGCAGGGGCGACATTATGTTTGATAGCCGCATTCTCAGCTGGCAGGCCAAAAGCATCCCAGCCCATGGGTTGCATCACATTTTTGCCCTGCATACGCTGAAAACGGCTGATCACATCGCCAATAGTATAATTACGCACATGCCCCATGTGCAGGCGGCCACTGGGATAAGGAAACATGGAGAGGCA
>JAJRWO010000240.1 GCA_024276775.1 Gammaproteobacteria bacterium
CTCGTACTTGCAGGACTCAGGCATTACAAAAACAAGTTAAACGTGCAAGCCACACTCCGATTTTGATGAATCCACCCAGCGACCACAACGATCATCACCCGGCCGGGTGCAGTGGGTGCAACTCACCGATGAATAACCCTTAGCGACCATGGGATGAAACGGCAGTTGATGGTCACGAATATAACCATCGCGCCCTTCTTTAGTGACATCAAGCAACGGATAGAACTTAATCATGCCACCACGATACTCAAAAACATCAAGGTTGGCACGGTGTTCCGTCTGCCAATGGATTAAGCCAGAGACCCAAACCTTAAAGCTTTTCTTAACTTCCTGCAAAGGTTCAACCTTATTAATCGAGCAGCAAAAGTCGGGATCGGTCTTCCAGGTCTGATCCTTAACCGTGTGTTCATGCTTCCATTCTTCCGGGTGAACGTCGACTACGTTGAGATGATATAACTCGGTGAGCTGCTCTTTATATGCCAGCGTTTCAGGAAAATGAAAGCCGGTATCAATAAAGTGGATCACTTGCTCAGGTGCGGTGGTCGAAAACAGATGCAACAAAAAAGCTGAGTTTGTGGCAAATGACGATGTCAACATAACGTCACTTTGATCAAAGTCTTTATAAAGCTGTTTTACCCGCTGCTCAGGGCTTAAATCGTGATAACGTCGATTGAGTTCATTGAGCTGCTCTGCAATTGTTGGGTCCGGTTGCTGCTGGGCCGCTGAAGTTGTCATAGCAAATAGCTCCGCTTAAGCATAAAAGTATATAAGCGATGTCGGCTTACAGTTAATATAAGATTATACTATTAACAAGACAGACATCATACGCATTATTTATATAGTATATCCGATCGCTATCATTTTTAATTGAAAAAACACGGCTCTTCGCTATGTTTAAGTGGCTGGCCTGACCGCTGATTTTGTGCACCCGCGCCTCAATTCAGTTCACTGGAACACAGCCCCCCACGGAACCTTCAGCGCAATACTGACCATCTATCCAGATCGCTTTATCCAGCTTTGCACCTTCAAAGTTCACGCCAACCAGCTGTGCATGTTGAAGATCAGCATAAGACAAGTCGGCACCGGCAAGATCAGCACCGCGCATATCGCTATTGCGGAAATTACTGCCCACCAGGCTGGCGCCACGCATATCCGCTTGGCGCAGATTAGTCAGGCCGAGATTGCTATACGCCAGATCGACACCTTGCAGATTGGCGCGAAATAACGAGGCTGAGGAGAGGTTGGCGTTACGAATATGTGATTGACTCAAATCCGCAGCATTCAGGTCGGCACCTTGAAGGTCACAGTTGTTCCAATTGACACCACTTGCCGGCGCGGCTGTACAATCAATCCCCGTCACCTCCTCACCCGGATTATAGATCAGTAAAAACCCCAGCATAGCAACACTCACCAACACCAGAATGGCGACCATAATCACATTCTGTCGCTTGGCCTTTTGTTCAGCCACAGCCGATCTTTCTGCCATCTTGGCCTGACGGCGAGCATATTCATCCACGGTCTCAATCGCCTCACTTTGCTCCTGGTGCTCAGGCACATCATCATGGCGAGGTTCTTCACTGCTGCGTTTATTTTCACCCTGTTTGCCGGCGTTAAGGTTTGATTGTGTCACCGGGTCAGTCATATCGGCCTTCACCAGATCCGCTGCCAACGCCTCCACATCATTGACGGCCAGCCATACCTGCTTGTCCTCACTCACTTCATCAAACTTGTGCAGCCGCCCAACCAATAAAAACTGAGCGATAGTGTTGCTTGGGAATGGGCCACGGACATCACCGTTACGACGCACAAACCATAATTTGCGTACCTTTGGACTCGTCATGCAAAACCCTTAAAATACAGAAATAAACTTAAACCCTGCAAGTGCTCGTGCTGACAGAATCCAGGCTAAAAACCATCATTACCTATACAGGCATATTTTGACTTGGCAATATAGACATCATCGGACAATTTTAGGCTATCTTTATCATTACCATGGAAATTAATGGCTCACCAGCAAGTATTGTCAAACCCGTGCAGTTGTCCAGTACTATCAGCAACTGGCAAGTCGGGCAGATACTGCAAGCCACTGTCATCAAACAGCTCAGTCCACAAAGCCTGATTATTCAAGTTGCCCATCAACAATTACAGGCAGATACCACGGTTAGCCTGACTATTGGGCAAAAATTAGAATTACGGGTTAGCCAGCTAAGTGACAAACCCATCCTGCAGGCACGCATACTCAATCCAACACTGCCCTCAAACGTCACTTCGCACCCGCCAGTGGCAACGGATGCCGCCATCAAGACTCTATTGAAACAGGCTTTACCCAAACAGGCCAGCATGGCCACCCTGCTGGCCAACCTGGTCTGGTTAAATCAGTCCGCAAGTAAAACCGTTCCTATTCCGGCGGCGGTTCTCAATATCGCTAAACAACTTATTAAACAACTGCCGACCAAGGGAAGCGGAACAAATACCGAACAGTTAAAATATGGCATACTCAATTCAGGTGTTTTTCTTGAGAGCAAACTCAGCAAACTTGCCAGAAATAAGGCGACACAAATAGCACAGGAAAAAATATCGTCGAGCACAGCCATTCGTTCAACCGACACACTATCTGCTGACTTAAAGCTTAATTTATTGCGTTTGTTTACCGCAATACAACAAACCACCAAGACCGATAACAGTGTGCACTCACAAATTCCAATGGCTCAAACCGGCTCCCAGCCATTCATTCCCCCATCGCTGCCAGGCAAAACACCACTGGCACAAGCCAGGGTCCAGGCAAACTTGGCCGGCCTGAGCAACCTGCCACTGCTACTGTCAGCATTAGGTAAACAGGTGGAATCAAGTCTGGCCCGCACACAGTTGCACCAGGCGGCCTCCTTACCAGGTGACGAGCAAGCACCGCTGAATTTAGCCTTTGAACTGCCCATTCGCAACCATCAACACATTGATATTTTTGATCTCATCATCAGTGAAGATGAAAAAAATCATCCGAATGAAAAAAATAATAAACAACAATGGAACGTTAATCTCGCTTTTGATCTTGATGGCCTGGGGCCGGTGCAGGTAAAGCTGAAAATGATCGACAATCAGGTGTCTACCACTTTTTGGACTGAAAGCGTGGCAACCCGCCAGTTATTGAGTCAACACATGGAAAACCTGCGCCAGCGCTATCATCAGGCTGGATTGGAAAGCAGTGAATTATCCTGCTATCCGGGCACAGCACCATCCACAGTCAGCACCCGGCTCCACATCGTCTTGGATATAAACGCATGAAAAAGACCAAAAAACCAGTCAAGGCAATTGCCCTGAAATGGGATGGCAAAGCAACACCTAAAGTGAGCGCCAAGGGCGAAGGTGATGTGGCAAAGCAGATTTTAGACATTGCTCGCGAGCACAACATTCCTATTCAGGAAGACAACGAGATACTGGTGATGGCCTTGGCACAAATAGAGCTGGGCGACGAAATACCGGAAAG
>JAJRWO010000241.1 GCA_024276775.1 Gammaproteobacteria bacterium
GGCTTGGATTCAAGACTATCCCGATAAGATGTCTCGCGATCAACAATAGTATTGTTATGTATAGAGCGAAGCTTTTTCATCAACACTTTTCCTGTTTGTGGAAAATAGTGAACCTTACGTGGATAGATATCGCCTAAATCCTCCGCTAAAAGATTAAAACCTTCAGTCTTTATAAAGTCCCGTACAAACGAAATATTCTTTTTACCAATATCTGTCATATTTTCAAGAATCATACCGCCACCAAACACTTTAACCTCCAGATTTTCACGTCGACCACCATTTTTAAGAATGTCATTAATCAAGGCCTCCATAGCAAAATTTCCGTAACGTGTTGCGGCACTATTCCAAATATTACTTGAGCTGCCACCCTCCTCACCTATTGGTAGCATAAAGTGATTCATGCCGCCAATTCCAAAAACACTATCCCTGACACAGGCAGAAATACACGAACCTAAAACGGTAACAATCATCTCGCCATGCATGGTCACATAGTATTCACCAGGTAAAATTTTTGCGGCATAGATCTTATGATATTTATCCCAGTAACGATTGATTTTTGAAAAACCACGTAAGGCGCGTGGCGTTTTCCCTGCCGGCCCCAGCTTATCTGACACATTGAACGGTGCAGTAGGCACCTAGACAATCCTCTGGTAAATGGTTTTACCAAGAGACTTAAATCTGTCTGTTACCTTATGCAATGATTCAGAATGGCCTATAATCAAGTAGCCATCACTTCGAAGCGTTTCAGCATATCGATCAAATAACACTGACTGAGTTGCTTTATCAAAATAGATAACAACATTTCGGCAAATGATGATATCAACACCTGCCTTAACAGGCCATGGCCCCATCAGGTTCAATTGCTTGAAAACAATCATATCTCGAAGTTCATTTGATACCCTGACAAGCCCTTCCTTTTCACCCTTACCTTTATTAAACCAGCGCTTTAAAACAGCTGAAGAAATCCCATTAACCCGATCCATGCTATACACACCGCTACTGCCGGTTTCCAGCACATTAGTATCAAGGTCTGTTGCTAATATCTTCACGTCCCAACCGGCATTATCAGGAATAGTTTCTTTTAAAGTGATAGCGAGACTGTAAGGCTCCTCACCTGTTGAACAACCTGCAGACCAGATTCGAATCTTTCTGGTATCTGCATTTAATTTCATTAACGTTGGGATTAGGGTGGTTTTTAAATAATCAAAATGATGTTGCTCGCGAAAAAAAGAAGTCAGATTAGTTGTGACCGAATTAGTAAAATCTCCCAGCTCTGACTCATCACCACTTTCAATCAGATCAATATAATCACTAAAGTTGTCCAAATTTAACTTTCTTAATCGCTTTGCCAAGCGACTATACATCATGTCGTGCTTGATATCCGAGAGACAAATTCCCGTATGTTCCAGAACAAGCTTCTTTACTCGCTGGAAGTCCTTGTCCGAGAAGTCAAATTCCTTTGCCATACAGTCATACCTATTAAATTACAAACTAACATCACAGTCACGAATAGAAATTGGATAAATTTTTCGTCAACGGCAACGACTCAATCAACTATTTATGTCACCCTGATCAGATATTTTTTTTAAAACACTGGAATTAAGCAGGTGGTCAATATCAAGTACAATAATCATCTTGTCATCAACTGTTCCAAGTCCCATCACAAAATCAGTACTGATTGCCTGGCCAAAATCGGGGGCTTGCTTCATAGAATCATCAGAAATATTATAGACCTCGGATACCGCATCGACCACTATCCCCATAATTCGGCTGCCATTATCACTATTAACCCGCAACACAATCACAACGGTGGTTATTCCATAGGGAATAGTTTCAAGTGAAAAACGTTCCCTTAAATCAATAATCGGGACAATGGTTCCACGAAGGTTAATCACACCCTTAATGTAATCTGGCGTATTTGGAATCATAGTGACATGATCCCAGCCCTTTATTTCCTGAACACGAAGAATATCTACACCATATTCTTCTCCTGCCAATAAAAATGTCAGGTACTGATTTCCTTCTGAATTTTCAGCAAGAGTATTATTTTCCAAGCCTTGAATCATGTTCATCTATTTATCCTTTAAGCAACCGCAGCCTGGTTTCTCAAGATCTTAACCCTTTCACGGGAAAGCGCGACCAATCCTGCCACATCGAGAATCAAGGCAACAGTGCCATCGCCTAAAATTGTCGCTCCAGACACCCCATCAACTTTTCTATAATTTGTTTCCAGACTTTTTATAACGACCTGCTGCTGGCCTAAAAGGTCATCAACAAAAATACCTGCCTGTTTACCATCGCCTTCTACAACTACCAACAAACCATTAATCAGCTCAGTATTGACAGGTGTTATTTCAAACACATCATGAAGCCGGATAATAGGTAGATATTCTTCACGCAATTTGTAAAGTTCGGCACCACCGGCAATTGAATTAACATTTCCAGCCTTAATCTGCAGCGACTCAATAATTGAGACCAAAGGGATAATATATGTTTCATCTCCTAAACGAACCAGCTGTCCATCTAATATCGCCAGGGTCAAGGGCAGCCTTATTGTAAATGTCGAGCCGACATCTTTTTTCGATTTGACCTCAACAATGCCACCAAGATCACGGATATTTCGCTTAACCACATCCATGCCAACGCCGCGCCCCGAAACATCACTGACGACTTCTGCCGTTGAAAACCCTGGCGCAAAAATCAGTTCGTGCACTTTTTCATCTGACAAGGAATCATTTTCACCAATAATCCCTTTTTCAATCGCTTTTTCACGTATTCTATCTATATTCAAGCCCGCACCATCATCATTTATTTCAATGACAATATTACCGCCTTGATGATAGGCATTTAAATGTAAAACACCTGTTTCTGGCTTGCCTTTTTCAACCCGTTCTTCCGGTAATTCAATCCCATGATCCAAAGAATTTCTGACAAGATGTACAAGTGGGTCACCAATTTTTTCCATCACGGTCTTATCAAGTTCGGTATTTTCACCCGACATTTTCAACTCTATTTTTTTATTTAATTTGCTGCTTAAATCATGCACCAGACGTGGAAAACGGTTAAAAGAGAAGCTGATTGGTAGCATCCGTATTTGCATCACATTTTCTTGCAGCTCACGGGTATGCTGTTCAAGTTCATCCAGTCCTTCTTGCAGCCTCTGAACTTTATCCATGGTGAAGTCTTCACCTAATTGATTAAGCATTGACTGGGTAATCACTAATTCACCCACCATATTGATAAGTGCATCAATTTTGTCAATACCCACACGAATAGAACCCGATTCAGCAGCATGGGGGTTTTTCGCTGCCACAGCTACCGACTTTTTAGCAACCACTTTCACTGGCTTCGTCTCTGCTACCGGAGTAATCACAGGCGTTTCTGGTTCCAGTGGCACCGCTTCATCTCTCGCATCCGGAACCGGAACAACTTTAAGGGTTTCAGGCTCTAAAATAGTCTCTGAAGTGATGGCGTCTATAATCAACTCACAATCTTCATCTACCCAGGCAAACACATCTCTGACCTGTTCTTCAGTTGCACCTCCACTTAATTCTATTTGCCAGGATAAACAACACTCTTCCGGGTCAAGGAGGTCAAACTCTGGCACTGCAGACAAATCAACATTTGCCTTAATAGAGCCAAGTTCTGATAATTCTTTAATAATTCTAACCGGATCATTCCCGGTCTTGAATAAATGAGAAAGCGGCTTAAAACTAACATTCCAGCCGACTATTGAAGGGCTGGCCTTAACAGGCGTTTCTACAGCAACATCTTCCACACTGGGAGCATCACCTTTGAGCAAAGTTTCAAGTTGGTCATGGATCTCTGTTACACGTACGACATCGACTTCTTCACTGCTTCTTAACGCCGTTAACATTTCACGCAATACGTCGACTGATGCCAGCATCAAGTCAACCGCAAGCTGTGTAACATCACGACGACCATCACGCATTTCATCAAGCAGTGTTTCCAATACATGAGTAAAATCAGCCACATTCATTAACCCAAAGGTTCCACTACCCCCTTTTATTGAATGCGCTGCACGGAAAATTGTATTAATCGATTCTACGTCTGCTTCACCAGGATTAAGCCCAAGCAGCTCAGTTTCCATGGTGTCCAGACCTTCGAAACTTTCCTCATAGAAGGTATCAAGAAACTGACTGATATCAATACTCATAAGCCTTAGCCAAGCACTTTTTTAATCGTTGCCAGCAATTGGTCAGGATTGAATGGTTTGACTATCCATCCTGTTGCACCAGCACTTTTCCCTTCTGATTTTTTCCCTGTACCCGACTCAGTCGTTAACATTAAAATCGGTATAAATTTATAATTTGGCAGTGTTCGCAACTCCTTGATCAGGCTAATGCCATCCATCCTTGGCATATTTACATCTGTCAGCACCAAATCCACTTTAGTTTTTTTGGCCTTATCTAACGCATCAATTCCATCAACCGCATCAATGACATTAAAGCCTGCACCTTTTAGTGTAAACGTCACCATCTGGCGCATGGATGCGGAATCATCAACTGCGAGTATCGTCGGCATACTTTTTCCCTCTTTATCTCAATCGTCCTTGCTCGGTGTGACTGGCGTAACATCCGTCACAATTGCAATATCTCTTTCAGACCGGTTAAATCTGCGGCATACACCAGTGCTTCTGTGGGATTTCGCCAGCTAACACTCAGCCCTGACTCCACTGCCTCTTGAAAAAATGCGGTGACTAGCTGCAAGCCAGCAGCATCAATTCTTTCTAACTGTGATGCATCCAACACAATGGGGGTATTCTGGCTCGATGCCTGCTGTAAAAGCACCTTAAAATCAGATACCAACGATACATCCAATACTTCACTGCATTCGATAACCATCTCTGAACCAACTGCACCAGTGTCCATCGACATAATCTCTCCATTTTCAATGCTGTCAATTGCTTCACACAAATGTTAACGGCAGCATAAAGACGAGCTTTAGAGAGAAATTTAGCAAAGAATTATCAAATTAAGCCTGCCAGAAATCTTAAGGAATGGAAATCATATAACGTTTGCAGATGGCATCTCTGCTTCGGTGCCTATTTAGATATTCTGACTGGAGAAAAAATGAGGAACGTCCAACGAGACGCTGAGGCAGAGATGCCCGTTGATTTCCATTCCCTAGGAACAACCTGCAGTCGGTTGATACCAACTAAAACGTTGATGCAACTGCACCACTTGACCAATAATCAGCAAGGTCGGCGCACGCACCTCATGTTCACGTATCAGTTGAGAAAGATTGTTCAGCGTGCCAATAAATACGCGCTGTGAAACAGTTGTACCCTGCTGCACCAAAGCCGCTGGCATATCTGACGAGACGCCATGTTGAATCAGCTTTTTACAAATAATATCCAACCCGGCAAGTCCCATATAAACCACCACGGTTTGATGCGGTTGTGCCAGTGCCTGCCATTGCAGATCAACACTGCCATCCTTTAATTGGCCAGTAACAAACATGACTGACTGGGCATAGTCTCGATGCGTCAGTGGGATACCGGCATAACTGGAACAACCTGCCGCCGCGGTAACCCCCGGCACCACCTGAAACGGGATGCCTTCATCAGCCAGGCCAGCGATTTCTTCACCACCCCGGCCAAAGATAAACGGATCGCCGCCCTTGAGGCGCAACACCCGCTTGCCCTGCTTGGCCAGATCCACCAGTAACTGGTTAATTTCCTCCTGACGCACGGCGTGGTAGGCACGTTTTTTACCCACATAAATCTGTTCTGCTTCACGCCGAACCAAATCAAGAATTTGCGGCGAAACCAAACGGTCATAAAGCACCACATCGGCCACCTGCATCAGACGCAAAGCACGAAAGGTTAGCAAGTCCGGATCCCCGGGGCCAGCGCCCACCAGATAAACTTCGCCTTTGGCGGGCGGCGCACTGTTTGCCGCTTCGATGGCTCTTTTCAAGGCCTCTTCGGCCTGTGCATCACGATTGGAATAAACCATCTCTGCCACTGGGCCATCAATAATGCCTTCCCAAAAATGACGACGCTGGGACAGGGTTTTGAAACGTTTTTTCACCGGCTGACGAAAACGCCGCGTTAGCTCGGCAAGGCGACCGTAACTGTGCGGAATCATGGTTTCCAATCGGGCCCGCAACAAACGCCCCAGGGTGGGTGACGCCCCCCCCGTGGAAACAGCCACCACCACTGGCGAACGATCGATAATGGATGGTAAAATAAAAGTACACAGCTCGGGCGCATCAGCAACATTCACTGGCACACCGCGTTGTTTGGCAGCCTCATAAACCTGGCGATTAACGCTCATGTCATCGGTAGCCGCAATCACCAGTGCAGCCCCAGACAAATGCGAGGCTTCATATTTCGCTGTTATATGCTCAACTTGACCCACATCACAGCGGCTCTGCAATGAAGCCGTTATAGCAGGTGAAACAACACGTACCTTAGCCCCGGCCCGCAGCAATAAACCAACCTTACGTGCAGCCACATTGCCACCACCCACCACCAGTACCAGTCGTTTTTTTAGATCAACAAATATAGGTAAATAATCCACTCGGTTATGCCTTGGCGATAGTGGTCAAACCGCCCATATATGTTTGCAACACTTCAGGCACTTTAAGACAGCCATCAGCCTGCTGATAATTTTCCAGGATTGCCACCAACGTGCGGCCAACCGCCAAACCAGAACCATTCACCGTATGCACCAGTTCAGGCTTCCCCGTTTCCGGGTTACGCCAACGCGCTTGCAAACGGCGAGCCTGAAAATCTTCAAAGTTAGAACAGGAAGAAATTTCACGATAGGTATTTTGTGCGGGTAACCACACTTCCAGATCATAGGTTTTGGTGCTGGAAAAACCGATATCCCCACTACACAGCGCCATTACACGATATGGCAAGCCAAGCTTTTGCAGCACAATTTCAGCATGCCCTGTCAGCGCTTCCAGGGCTTGGTGTGAGTCTTCGGGTTTGACTATCTGCACCAATTCGACTTTTTCAAATTGATGTTGACGAATCATGCCCCGGGTATCACGGCCATATGAACCCGCCTCGCTGCGAAAACAAGGGGTATGACAGGCAAAGCGACGCGGCATATCAGCAGTATCAATAATTTCATCACGAACGACATTGGTAACAGGCACTTCAGCCGTGGGAATCAGGTAGTACTCCTGCTCATCATTAAGTTTGAATAAATCTTTTTCAAATTTGGGCAGTTGACCCGTACCTCGCAGACTCTCTTTATTGACGATGTAAGGCACATAGATTTCGGTATAACCGTGTTCACGGGTGTGCAGGTCAAGCATAAACTGAATCAAAGCCCGGTGCATTCGTGCCACGCCACCTGTCATCACCGCGAAGCGTGAACCCGTGATCTTGGCAGCCGTGTCAAAATCCAGCCCCCCCAACTGCTCACCTACATCAACGTGGTCTTTCACATCAAAATCAAAACAAGTGGGTTCACCCCAACGACGAATCTCTACGTTGTCATTTTCCGATTTACCATCGGGCGTTGATTCATGCGGTATGTTGGGCACACCAAGCATGATTGCTTCAAGCTCAGTTTGCAGTTGGCTTAGTTCCTGTTCGGCTGATTTGAGATGATCACCCAACTTACCCACTTCGGCCAACAACGGTGCAATATCCTCGCCCTTGGCTTTCGCCTGGCCAATAGACTTGGAACGAGCATTGCGATCAGCCTGTAAGGTCTGAGTGCGCACTTGAATGTCTTTACGCTGTGCTTCAAGTTCGATAATACGCACAGCATCAAGTTTAAAACCACGCCGCGCCAATTGCGCAACAACATAATCGAGTTCGCTTCTGATTAAACGAGGGTCTAACATTGTCTTTCCTTCATAAATCTATTGCTCATTACTTCGACCATCTTCATAGTTGTCTCCCTGCAATCACACCCATCCACGCCGCAACAACACACAGTACGACACTGATAACAGTATTGAGCATGGCTTTGCTATAAGCCCCCGCCTCTATCAAGTTCAGTGTTTCCATAGAAAAAGTTGAGAATGTCGTAAAACTGCCGAGAAAACCTATCAATATTACCGCACGCCATTCAGACCCCAAACTTAGACGTTCAATCAGTAAAACCGACAATAGCCCCATCAGCAGTGAACCCAGTACATTGACCATTAAAGTGCCGTAGGGAAAGCCGCGCCCCAGCCAGACATAAACCTGGTTCGACATCCAAAAACGCAATACCGCACCTGTGGCACCACCGGCGGCGATGGCCATCACCAGTTTCAATTGTCCAACCTTTTATACGTCTCAAAATACACCTGCGAAATTATACCTGAATCACGGTTGACGCCGGGCCTTGGCATCGAGGCTGCGCAAATGTGCTAATTTATCACTGATTTTGCCTTCGAGGCCACGCGAGGTGGGTTGGTAATAGCTTCGTTCTGGCATGTCTTCGGGGAAATAATCTTCACCCGCGGCATAGGCTTCGGCTTCATCGTGGGCATAGCGATAGGCCTTACCATAGCCCAACTCTTTCATTAATTTAGTCGGTGCATTGCGCAGGTGGATTGGCACCTCGTAGGAACCATGTTGTTTGACATCACTCATCGCGTTATTAAACGCCACATAAACGGCATTACTTTTGGCTGCACAGGCGAGATAGATGATTGCCTGTGCGATAGCCAATTCCCCTTCCGGACTGCCCAACCGTGCTTGCACATCCCAGGCATCAAGACAAATCCCTAGCGCCCGTGGATCGGCATTGCCAATATCTTCACTGGCCATACGCACCACTCGACGGCCGATGTAGAGTGGGTCACAACCTCCGTCAATCATACGTACAAACCAATACAAGGCGGCATCCGGACTAGAACCACGCACCGATTTATGCAGTGCTGAAATTTGATCGTAAAAGGCTTCACCCCCCTTGTCAAAACGACGCGGTGCGCCGCCCTGCAAAACTTCGTTAAGCAGCGCTTCGCCAATTTCATTTTCAGCAAGGTCTGCCATGATTTCAAGAAAATTCAAGGCCCGACGGGCATCACCATCGGCAACGTCTGCAAGGCGATCGCGCAGTGGTTCAGCCATCTGCATCGGCTTGTTGATACCACGGCTTTGATCGGTAAGGGCATGATCAATAATGCGACGAATGGCTTCAACACTGAGACTGCGCAGCACATAAACACGAGCACGCGATAATAAGGCATTGTTCAACTCAAATGATGGGTTTTCAGTCGTCGCGCCAATGAAGGTAAAAGTGCCATCTTCAACATAGGGCAAAAAAGCATCCTGCTGTGCCTTGTTAAAGCGATGTACCTCGTCAACAAACAACACCGTTGGCCGGCCGCTAACACCGCCTGAATACTGCGCCTTTTCCACTGCGGCGCGAATCTCTTTCACTCCACCCAACACTGCGGAGATACTGAGAAACTCAGCATTGGCATAATTAGCCAGCATTCGTGCCAGGGTCGTCTTGCCAGTGCCCGGTGGCCCCCAGAAAATCATTGAATGCAGACAATTGGATTCAATGGCCTTGCGCAAGGGCTTACCCGGAGCAAGCAGGTGATCCTGACCGGCATATTCTTCCAGATTTTGTGGCCGCATTCGATCCGCCAGTGGTTGCCAACCACGACGATGACTATTCTGTTGCCCAAGCAAATCGTTCACTATTGCGCCACAGTTTCATCGATGACGTCTACACCCTCGGGAATTTTCAGGCGAAAGGTTTCTGCAGAAAAATGTTTGTTCAGCTGAACATTTTCAAATCGCAGCCGGGTGAACTGGCCAAAGCTGTCTTTCAATTCCATCTGGCTTAGAAGCCCTTCTTTCAAAAAAATAAACAGTGTTTCAAAACCACTGTCGCTTTGTTTGGGGATCAATTCAAACCAATCGCGCCCCTGATGCAATACTTTTAATACGTCAAACTGTTTATCCAGCTGAGACGCATCACTCAACAGACTGGCAGGGCTGTTAGCCATCGTGGCACTCTGATGTTTAATGCTGACCTGTTCGAGATCAACATCGAAAAGCCACAGCTTCTCGCCATCGGCAGCGATGTGTTGCTGAAAAGGTTTGTCGTAGTCCCAGCGAAATTTACCCGGGCGCTGGACGATAACGTGACCACTTGAATCCTGTAACAGCTCTTGCCGTGGCCCAAATACTTGTTGGGTAAAGTCAGCCTTGAAGCTTTGCATATTGCTGAAAAAGTAACGCAGTTCATTGCCCGTTTCGGATTCAGTCTCGGCCGCCACCGAGGCAGACAAAAACAAAGCAAGCATAAAAAATAAAGCTTTTCTGAGTACCATTTCTAACCCTTGACCGGCGGTGGTGCCAGCACTTCGCGCGAACCATTCGATTGCATTTCACTGACCACTCCAGCACGCTCCATATCCTCAACCATACGCGCAGCACGGTTGTAACCAATCTTAAGGCGACGCTGAATACCCGAAACGGAGGCTCGGCGGGATTCGGTAACAATCTGCACCGCCTTATCGTAGAGTTCGTCAGACTCATCACTACCATCCATGCCGGCAAAGTCACCCTCCGCAGATAGCCCCTCCAGAATCTCATCAATATAATTCGGTTCGCCCAGTTTTTTGAGTGAATCAACCACGTTGTGAACCTCATGATCAGCAACAAAGGCACCGTGTACACGGGTAGGAATGCTGGTACCCGCAGGCTGATAGAGCATATCACCATGTCCCAACAACTGTTCAGCCCCCCCCTGATCAAGCACCGTGCGAGAATCAATTTTGGATGAAACCTGGAAGGCAATACGGCTGGGAATATTGGCCTTAATCAAGCCGGTTAAAACATCCACAGAAGGACGCTGCGTCGCCAGCAAAAGATGGATACCCGACGCACGCGCTTTTTGTGCCAGACGGGCAATGAGTTCTTCAACCTTTTTACCCACCACCATCATCATATCCGCCAACTCATCCACAATGATGACAATGAATGGTAGTGGTTCCAATATCGGACGTGCTTCGTCTGGAGACATCAGTTCAGCAAATGGGTCAGCAATCGGCTCGCCAGCATCAATGGCATTTTGAGCCTTTTTGTTATAACCACCAATATTTCTAACCCCCATAGCAGCCATCAATTTGTAACGTCGATCCATTTCCGCCACACACCAACGCAGTGCGTTGGCAGCATCTTTCATATCCGTCACCACTGGCGTCAACAGATGCGGAATACCATCATAAATCGATAGCTCAAGCATCTTGGGATCGATCATAATCAGGCGCAACTGTTCAGGTTTGGCCTTGAACAACATGCTCAAGATCATGGCATTCACTGCGACCGACTTACCCGAACCCGTCGTCCCCGCAACCAAAAGATGCGGCATCTTGGCTAAATCAGCCACCATTGGCTGCCCCGAAATATCCTTCCCCAGTGCTAGAGTCAAAGGTGAATGGGACGAATCATATTGTTTCGACTGAACAACCTCACTCATACGCACGATTTCACGGTGTTCATTTGGTATCTCAAGCCCAACAACAGACTTGCCGGGAATGACCTCTACCACACGCACACTCACCACTGATAAGGAACGGGCCAGATCTTTGGATAGATTAGTAATTCTGCTGACCTTAACGCCAATACCAGGCATCATTTCAAAACGGGTAATAACAGGCCCGGGATGAACTGCCACGACTTCAACCTCAACACCGAAGTCCTTTAATTTTAGCTCAACCAGCCTGGAAACAGCCTCCAAGGCCTCTTTGGATAAACTTTTGCCGCTTTGCTGAGCCTCATCAAGCATTGCCAAAGGTGGCAGACCGTCAATACTATCGCCATCGAACAATGTTTGCTGTCGCTCCTGCTCAACCCGCTCGCTAACCTCGACTTTTTTAATCACAGGTTCGATACGCAGTGGCTTACGTTTTTCTATTTTCTCGACCTCAGCCTTAACCGTGACCTGACGTTCTTTTTTAAGTTTTCGCACCGCCCATTTTTCACGCACCAGCCCAACCCAGCGACGCATCAACGAAGCAAACGCCAGACTCAAACCTCCAATCACATCCATCAACCAAAACCAGGATAGGCCAGTAAACAGTGTCATACCCGTGAGAAACAGAGCCAACAGAAAGAGCGTCGCCCCAAGAAAACTGAATGTCGCAACCAAACCGCTGCCAATAACATCCCCGAGGATACCCCCAGCGTTAAGAGGTAACTCTGTTGGTGAGCCAAAATGCAGTGTCGCCAAACCACAGCCAGCCGTAACCGTCAAAACAAAGCCTGCACAGCGCAGGCCAAACTCACTCATTGATATCGCATCGGCTTGGCTGCGGCCTTTAAACAACAACCAACCGCTGTAAGCAACCATAATGGGGAATAGATAAGAGAAATAACCAAAAAGATAGAGGAAAACATCAGCAAACCAGGCACCGGCAACGCCACCTGTATTCTCAACCACGCTAGTAACACCACTGTGGGACCAACCAGGATCTGTCTGCGTATAACTGCCCAGGGACACCGCCAGATACAAGGCAATGGCGCTAAGTATAAATAATGCCCCCTCACGCAACCCCTTGGCTGCATGATTCTTTGCTGCACCCGGTTTAGCCTTTTTTACTGCCTGTCCCAACTGAAAACCACCCATTCAAATTTAATAACGTACAAAAAATATTTATATATTCATGATACTGCGGCTATAACATCAAGTTAATACTTAATATCTGCGCATGACTGTTTGTTAATTAAAGAAAAGCGACCGCCCCCTTTACCACAACAGCGACATCACCTATGATGATCTGACTCGGGCGAATAACTGCCAAACCACAACATATGGGCACTCGACCCCCTCAAAAACACTGGATATACTGTATCACACAACATTAAGGATTTCTGGAGAAGAACCATGAGCGAAACCAAACACTGTAAACTGTTGATCCTGGGTTCAGGCCCGGCGGGTTATACCGCAGCGGTCTACGCTGCACGTGCAAATCTCAATCCTGTGATGATTACTGGAATTCAGAAAGGCGGTCAGCTCACCACCACGACTGACGTGGATAACTGGCCTGGCGACCACGAAGGCGTCCAGGGTCCTGAACTAATGGAGCGCATGCAAAAACATGCAGAACGCTTCAATACCGACATCATCTTTGACCACATCAACGAAACCGACCTGAGCAAACGCCCTTTCACTCTCAAAGGCGATGCTGCCACTTACACCTGCGATGCCTTAATCATCGCCACAGGCGCTTCAGCCAAATATTTGGGATTGGAATCTGAAGAAGCTTTCAAAGGTAGGGGAGTTTCTGCCTGCGCCACTTGCGATGGTTTTTTCTATCGCAACCAGCCTGTTGCCGTGATTGGTGGTGGCAATACAGCCGTTGAAGAGGCACTTTATCTATCCAACATTGCCTCTCACGTGACGATTATCCATCGCCGTGATTCGTTCAGCGCTGAAAAGATCTTATCTGCTCAACTTAAAGCGAAAGCAAAAGAGGGTAATATCACAATTGAGTGGAAACAAACCCTCGATGAGGTACTCGGCGACGACATGGGTGTCACAGGCCTCCGAATCAAAGATATGGAAGACGGAAGCACGAAGAATTTGCAGGTACAGGGCGTTTTCATCGCCATTGGACATCAGCCTAACACAGGAATTTTTGATGGCCAATTGGAGATGCAAAATGGCTACATTAAGGTGCGCAGCGGGAATGAAGGCAATGCCACGGCAACCAGTGTCGACGGTGTTTTTGCTGCCGGTGATGTGGCTGATCACATCTACCGTCAAGCAATCACATCTGCCGGTGCTGGCTGCATGGCGGCCTTGGATGCCGAGCGTTTTCTGGACAGTCTAAGTTAGCAAGCGAGGCATATATATTATGGCGTTTGATTCGTTTTTCTCCAAAGAAAGCAATTTCAATTCGGTGATAGAGTCTATGATTGTAGGTAAAAGTGACCAGCGTGGTTTTCTGCGCATGGATATTAAGTCAACAATAACATTCAAGCCCAGTGGTAAAGATGAGATGTATGAAGCCACATCTAATAACCTTAGCGCAACAGGCATTAGCTTTACATCAAAACAACAGGTGAACGTAGGTGATTTATTGGAGGTTCATATGAAACCAGGTATCGATATTACCCCCCCACTCGCCATTACAATAAAAGTGATTCGCGCGATTGTCACTGACAGTGGCGAATACGAAATTGCAGGCATCATTCAGAAAAATAAAAACAACTAATGCTCTTTAGAACTTCGCCAGACACCATCTGGCGGCGTTTTTTACCCTCATGCATTCACCCCCTAAATTTTACTCATAAACCGACAGCAAACAAACATCGTGACAAATGCTCCATACTGGATAGACGAGTCAAACCCTGACCTGAGTTTCCCAGCAGTCGAGCTAGCACTGGATGAACCTAATGGACTGCTCGCCGTGGGCGGTGACCTTTCACCAGAGAGGCTCATCAAAGCCTATAGACTTGGCATCTTCCCCTGGTTTAATCATCACCAGCCCATTTTATGGTGGTCGCCAAACCCCAGGGCCGTGTTGTTGCCTGATCAGCTTCATATTAGCCGCAGTTTGTTCAAGACCATTCGACGCGGCAATTACAAAATTACACTAGACAAGGCTTTTGCTGCGGTGATGCAAGCATGTGCGGCACCACGCCAACAACAGGCGGATACCTGGATCACTCCTGAAATGCATACGGCCTACCTTCAACTCCATGAAATGGGCATTGCTCACTCAGTAGAAGCCTGGCTTGATGACGAGCTTGTCGGTGGTTTATACGGACTCAGTATCGGCCAGGCCTTTTTTGGTGAATCCATGTTTAGTCGTGCCAACAACGCCTCCAAAGTGGCATTTGCCTATCTCACAAAACAATTACAAGCATGGCAGTTCCAGCTGATCGATTGCCAGGTGAGTTCTGAGCATATTGAGAGTCTGGGTGCCAAGGATATTGAACGAACACAATTTATCAAGCTTTTACAAGCCGCTATTCAGCAGCCCGTCAATCATCAAAAATGGCAATTTGATAAAAATTTCAGCCCTTTAAATCTAAAAAATAAATTGAGCAGGGGTTGAGAGTGTCAAATATTTTCAGCAGTCTCTTGCAAAACACTTAAAAACAGCGGTTTTTTTGGCGTGTATAAACCAACGGAAATACCTGAATTAAAGAACAAGGCGCTAGTCTTGCTTCTGCCGCATTTCCAACGCCTCCAAAAAACCAAACTGAGTCATGTCCTTAATTTTTTGCGGATAAAGAATGCCATCCAGGTGATCAAGTTCATGCTGCACCACCCGA
>JAJRWO010000242.1 GCA_024276775.1 Gammaproteobacteria bacterium
TGTATCAAGCTTAGAAGGTTGACTAGATCTTAGTCTTACTGGCCCATTAATATGCTCCAGAATAACTCGAGATCTATTTGAGTTTCCATCGGTATTTACATAGCCGGCCCCTGCAATGGTATTAAAACGACCCCCTCGAAACTGGTGTTGGATCTCAGCGTTATATCCTTCCTCACTTACCAACGTTTGTGTAACACCGACCTGGGGGTTAGGTGGTGGTGCGAACGTTAAATCTTTCTCTGATTCCTCCCTGTCAAAATAAATTGTTGAAATGATGATATCTTGTTGCGGTGTGGGACGATAGTGAGCACCGAAACGTGTAACCTTTTGTTCTATTTTTTCTCTTAAATTTGGACGGTGGACGTCATTAAAGAAAAGTGTAATATCTCCGGCTTGGGTTTCTTCTTTGCGAATTTCAATTTGAAGGTTTGTTTTGTTGTTGACGGCCATCTGGCCAAATAAGTTATAAATATTTTGTTCCAAATCATCATTTTTGCGATAGCCATTAGTTTTAAATTGGTATTGTCCTATGTTGAATGACATATTGTCTTTGACAGCAGAAAAGATAAGATTTTCACCCCATGTGCCATTACTTCCCATTACTCCATCGATTCTAAGCATCAATCTATCTCTAACAAATGAGGAATTGAATTCGTTGAAGGAGAGTTTAGCGGGGCCTGCATTACCAGCGATAGCCAGATTGCTCTGTGTGAGCTGAGGTTGAATGGGGTTGATATTAATTGGTTGCAAAAGTTGAGATTGGAGTAATTCGCTTGTTCTGGCGATTTCATGGCGTGGCTGTCCTGCATACGAGTCGGCTAAGAAGCGGTGGGCAGAAAAATTACCGGGATTGTAGTTTAATGATTTCCAGGCCTCGAGTCGTGCACGTTGCGTAAATCCTAAATCTTGATACACCCTTGCTAAACTGACACTCCTCGCCGCTTGGTCTTCATCCAACAACAAACGTGAACGATACACCGCCCGGTTGTCATTTAATTGGGTGGATTTTTCCAAATCCTGCAAGGCTTCAATAGGCCGATTTTCTGTTTGTTTACGGATAGCATCATAAAACCACGGCGTTGGATCGTTGGGGTCTAGTTCCTTGGCCATGGAAAATTGTGTGGCATCCAGTGGGCCACGTTTTTCCTCATAATAAGCTTTACCCAAATAGCTGCGGATCAGCGAGTTTGTCGGGGCCAGGCTGGCGGCCACTTCGATTTGGCGGCGTCCCGCTGCCAAGTGACCATCGCGGATCATGGCCAGTCCCAGTCCCAGGCGGGACAGAGGGGCTGCTTGATCAAAAATGATGGCTTGATTAAAGGCTTGTTTTGCCGCGTTAATATCCATGTTGATTAGATGAGCAAACCCAAGCACACTTTGGCTTCGTGCAAGCCGGGGGGCGATCTCTGTGGCACGGTGTGCTGCTTGTAGTGCGCGATCAAGTTCGCCGAACATCAGGTGTAATTCTGCCAGTCTGGCCCAAGCCAAAGCATTATGCGGGGTTAATTTTATGGCTTGTTCGACGTTGAGACGGGCTTGTTTCAAATCGAATGTGGCTTGGTGTGCGTAGGACAGGGCTAGCCAGGCGGCGGTTGTTTCCGGACTGACCTTGATGGCGTCATGAGCCAATTTCAGGCCGCGGTCGGTTTGGTTTTGCACAACGGCGATGATGGCTTTAAGTGCCAAGGCCTCGCCGTTATTGGCATTGTGTTGCAGGCTTTGGTCCAGGTAGGTGCTGGCTGGCTGGATTTGACCGGTGGCCAGTTGTAATGCAGCACGATAGAGGTAGATGTTATCGTTTGGGAGATCCTGTGGTAATAATTGGAGTTTAGCCAGGGCGGCAGCTGTATCACCTTGACGGTAGTATTCAAGCGATTGTGTTAAGTGGGTACTCCATGGTTCAGGCAGTTCTGATTTATTCAGGGCGCTAAAATCACTGATGGCAGGGTAATACAATGCCCAGTTGACGGCATTCCAGGGGTGTATTTGGGTTTGCAGGGCGGGGGATTCTCCGGCGTAGGCAATGGCGGTTTCGCCTTGGGTCAGGCTGATTTCACCGTGATCATTGCTGGCACGTACCTGGCCTTCGAGTACGGTGACTGTGGTGTGTTTGTTATCGACAGCGACGACAAATTCTGTGCCGTCTACGGCAGCGTTGACATAGGGGGTGATGACCTCGAAACGTTGTGTGATACGGCTGATAAAATGGCCAATGCCTTGTTTCAGGTTTAGCCAACTGGCGCCCTGGGAAGATAGGCCGGTGAAGGTGACGGTAGAAAATTCGTTAAGACGAAGTATTGAGTTGTTGTTAAGGTAAAGCGCAGCACGGCTATTGGCTTGGGTGCGCACCCAGTCGCCAGCACAGAAGTTTTTTTGTAATGTGACTTTTTTCCAGATGCTGCTGGATGTTGAGCGCATCTCTACTACCCCTTGAATAGAGACAGCTTTTGCGACTATGTTGGTGCACTCTTTTGCTTGCAAGGATGCAGGCAGCCAAGCCAAACATAAAAGTGTGCATCTGCAAATGAAACAAAAAAAGAGCTTACGCATGATTTATGAACTATATTAATTAGTTATATAATTTAGTATGAAGCGTGACACACTAACGCAAAGTTGGCGTATTATTTTATGCACTAATACTAGTTTAAAACGTGAATATTTAATAGATTAATTGTTTAGGTCGATTTTTTGCTTGTGGATGCTTTATTTTTCCTCCATCACAATGATTCCATTTTGTGGTGGTGGTAATTTATTTTGTGTGTGTAATGACATGCGTTTTAAATAATAGTGGCTGGGTCCATCGTCTGGACAAACCTCAAGAGCCTGATTGAAGTGGTGTGTTGCGGTTTTCCATTCATGGCGAATATAAGCACAAAGCCCTTGGGCAAAGTGTTTACATAGAACA
>JAJRWO010000022.1 GCA_024276775.1 Gammaproteobacteria bacterium
GTGCCATTGGCTCCATCAGTATCGACTGGATAGGGCTTTTCACGCATTGCCTTGTCCAGAGACTTCACACCTTTTTGGGAAGAATCAATTATCAGCTGATTATTATGCGTACCGTGCATAGCATGGCAGTCTGTGCAATTCACAACTTGAGGGTAGCGATACCCCTGACGCAAACCAGTATAAGTTCCCTGATCACTCCCATCACGATAGCCGTGATAATCAAAAAACAGGTAATCATCCTGAATTGCAATCAAGGGATCATCGTATACCTTGCCTATAATGGGAAATTGCGCTTGCTGGTGTGTGCGGTTATGACAGCTTTGGCAGAATTCTGCCTCGTTTTTGTACTCAGTTTTTTCACCTGCCTGATTGACAAAATGGGTGAGGTCGGCATTTATCTCAAATGTGCCATTCATATCCGAGGCTTGGTGACAGGTGATACACTCTTTGTCTTTCAATTTTGTTGTTTTTTCGGAGTAAAAGTGATGTACCTTGCCTCCATCGGTCAAGGGAGACTGGGGTAAGTCCTGATTGTTATGACAGATCGTACATTGACGAACCGCCTGTGTGCCATTACTGCCATGACAACCTACACAACTGCCATAGCCTTTATCACGACTGAGAAGGCGTATTTTGGTAGTTGCTGATTGATGGATAACCTTATTCGCATGACAGGAATCACAATTCTCCTTACCCCAAGCATTGCCATCATCACCATGACTCTTGTCAAGAATCAGCTTTCCCTGACTTGAGCGGGTTGGACTATCAGAACTACCACCACCGCAAGATGTACCCCCAATTATTACCAACAATAATAGAAAGACACCCCCCCAGTTTTTTACATTTTTGTAATCACTCATCGCCCTTTCCCCCGATGACAATCACGACAATACGAAGCATTATGGCAACGCCCACAGGAGGAAGCATCAAGGCGAACATCCAGCCCGTGTCTGTCCCGATAACCTAGTGGATGTTTGACCCGTTGACTGCTGTTATGGCGAAAGTGGCAGTCCGTACAAAAGCTCATTTCTATATGACAGCTGCGGCATTGTGCTTCGCCCTGTTTGGCGCTTGCGCCATGAAAGTCGATGTAATTCAGACCGTGATCCTTGGGGCGAACCTTACTTATATCGGTATGGCAGACTTTGCAATCCAGCGGTGCCGAGCGTTCAACCACATGGCATTCATGGCAGATGGCCTTAAGCGGTTCATTGGATAACTGGGTGAGTGTTTTTTGTTGCTCAACAGAGGTTTTGGGTGTACCGGTAAAAGGGTGACAGGCCATACACAGGTCGCCACGTTGTTGCATCACGCTCATGTGGGCATTGTGGGGAAAGTAAATATCTTTGCGTTGCTGGCGCCTCTCCCACCATGTTGCCGCTTTTTCAGAGCTTGCCTTGTTTTCAGTTTTTACAGGTACACCATTTTCATTGGCATTGACCAACAGGCTAAATATACCAATCAGAAACAGAGTAATAATGATCCATACAGACTTGGGCATTATCAATTCTCCCACTGTTTTATCCAATCATTTAACGTGGGCAAAGTATGAAAATCACGACGTAGCCTGATGCCTAGCTGATATTCATTATCCCTGTCAGAATGGTTAATGTATTCAGCATAGCTTTCAAGGCTCAAGCCTTTACCCAAAAAGCGTTTCAGCTTGATAGCCATACCTTGCGCATTATCCTTGCCAGTGAGAGAGGTTTCCTTTTGTTGCAACATGCCTTCTACTTCAAGATTTAAGGTCGAATTAAGTGGCTGTTTAAAGTGGCTGTAAAACATGACGGACTGATCTTCTTTTAATCTCACCCAATCACTGCGAAGTTCAGCTTGCCAGTCTTGTTTTACCGGCTTGTAGCGCAAGCCCATTGTCAAGCCTTGTCCATTATTTCCGACTTTATGCCAAACCTGTCGGACTTGAGTATTAATGGTCATCTGCTCGTTGAGTTTTTTATGCCAGTCGGCGCGCAAAACACTTTGTTGCATCAGGGCATAAGACTGGTAAAAACGGTCATGAAAGCTGATGCTTTTTTCAGGTGGGCGATAGTGGTCATAACTCAAATAGAGGTAACCCTGTTCTTTTAAATCAAACTCTGCCTTGGCAATAAAATTCTCCAGTAGCGTTTCATCAAGGCGTAAGCCACCCGATAAATCAAGTCGGGACAAACCTGATTTTTTTGGTTTACTGGTGAGTTGCGAAACACTCAGGTTCAAATAGCTTGCTGCCGTCCCGTCATCCCACTGCTGTTGTATTCCTAGTCGAAATAGCTGCTTTTTATTTTTAGAGCGCTGTCTGCTATAAGTTTTCTCTGCGCCAAGTAACCAGCCACCATCTACGCCTTCATGGGCATCAATACGCTTGGGCTTTCCTGCATAAAACCACCAGTCCTGATTATCTTTGGGCTTTAATGAAAAGCCGTCCAGAGTGTAATAACCGCGTGCATCTATCTGGTCAAATCGACCTAGGGTGAGTGTTTTTAAATCGAAAGGCTGCTTCAGGTAAAGCTGATAGATTTCCGCATCAAAATGATTGGCTTTCCCCAATTTGAAGGAAAATTGGCTGCCGATTTCTTTTTGTGTATTCACATCACGATAGATAATTTCATTCCACTGCTCCAGCGTTACATCGTTATCATAGGTACGAGTATTGGAGGTTTCGAGGGTAATTTCGCTAAAGCCTGAATAGCCTTTATGGCGGTTTTCTTGAATATTAGACTTATTTAACTCTGCATAGTTTGGGGA
>JAJRWO010000243.1 GCA_024276775.1 Gammaproteobacteria bacterium
AAGTCACGTTTCAGATAATGGAGGTTGTTATTGTTCATGTCACTCTCCGGATCGCGCTTCCCTGGGAGTCGTTGCGGTATTGAACCAAGCATATCCAACAGTGCTACGCTTAGGTGCGGCCAATGCGCATCTGAGAGTCCCTCTTTTAAATAGACACTGCGTGCAAGACCGTCTACATCCAGTTCGACATGAGCATGGCCAAGGCTATAAACGCTGTTGACCAGATCGGGCAGGGGCAGGGTTTCAATCAGTTGTCCGCCAAAATAACGCTGCTCCAGTAGCACCGGTAGAATCACGCGGCCATTGTTTTTGATTGCCTCGGCCAGTAACTGATCACCGTCAGGGTCATGCCGATCAGGCTCTGCAAAGATGATGTCAAGCACCACCGCCTTCACACCTATTGCGCTGAGTTTGTTAATTAATTCTGCATGGATACGGCGTGACCAGGGCCAGCGTCCTAATGTTGTCAGGCTGTATTCATCCACGGCGATGATAACAATATCCTCAGGTGCGGGGCGTGACCATATTTGCTGCGAGGCATCAAAGATAACCAGGTCAACCCTTTCCAGCCAGTTGCTGTATATCAGCCCAACGGTAATCAGTAACAAGGTAGCGGCAAAGCCGAGGTGTTGCCAGATACCAAGGCCCTGCCAGCGCTTGGTTGGCTGGGTGAGGTTATTGATGGGAGTGTTTCGCATGGGGAGTCGGAGAGGCTATTGAGCGTTGTTATCAATGATAAAGGAACGCGTGCCTGAATAACCGCTGTTGCTGTCATCACTGCTAACACTTTGTATACGCCAGAAATATTCTCCGTCTGGCAGGTCGTCAATGGGTTTGTAGTGGGTGTTAACAATGTTTGGGATATCTAGAAATATCTGCGAAAAATCTTGATCACTGGCAATTTGTAAATGATAGAAACTGCTTTCCTGAACCTGGGACCAGGCGATAAAGGGTTTTGAACTGGGCAGTATGGCATCATCTTTTGGCGTATAGGCCTTGGGTGTTTGTGGTGGGGCAATGATGACAAACGCATGGCTGGCGTTGAAGCCTTCAAACCCCATCTCATCGATGCCACGCACACGCATAAAATAGCTGCCTGGTATGAGTGCTTGCCAAGTAACCTGAGGGGTTTCTATCAAGCGGTTAAAAATAGGTGCGTTAAAATTCACATTTTGGGCCAGTTGTGCGCGATAGTTGACCGCATTAGGAAGGGCTGGCCAGCTGAAACTGAGGTTTGCACTGGCGGTGCGTTTGACTAGGCCGGACAGGTCAGGGGCCGCCGGTATTTGTTTGGGGGTGGAAGGAGGTTCGCCAGTCTTTGCAATAGTCGCAAAACCGGCACCGATGTTGCGGCTGACGTTGGCGCCTGTGACCTCGACCTTGCCTTGTAAAACTTCGCTGCGCATTACATTACCATCTTCCGTGGCACTAATGCGAAATTGTGTGCCACGTACAGCGGCAACGGCGGCGGGGGTGGTGATGCGATATCGGCCGCCAGATTTTTGTGGCACAACATTGTTTTCAATCTGTCCTTTGAGTACTTGGACGGAGAGTGTCGTCACACCTGTATTACGATTTTGAGTTGTGTTTTCTATCATAATTTCAGAATTGGGCAATACCAGAATACGAGAACCGTCGGCAAACTCGATGGTAATGCTGCTGTTGCTGCCCGTGCGAAGCCCCTGTCCCGCTTGCAGTCGAGTACTGGAACTAAGTTTCATGGCAGCAGCGTTAATTAAGTTGATGTCACCACGCATAGCGACGATTTTTACGATGGCGCTGTTTTGCCTCAGCCACTCCAACGGAATCCTAAGCCGAGTGCCGGGTGCTAAGTGGTGGACATCGCCAATGTTGTTGAGCTGTTTAACCTTGGGCCAATAGTCGGCGCTAATTAGATATTCATGTGAAATCTCCGACAAAGTATCCCCGGGGCGGATAGTGTAGACCCATTCTTCAGCCCAGACGTGTGTCGCTGCAAGATTAAATATCAATGCCAGCAGTGTACTGCGGAGAGTTGTCTTGGATGTTATTCGTATCATTTTCATGGCTATCTCAGAGTTGCTGTTAAACCAGACTGACTGTTGAATCACTCAGCGATTCCAAACGGTAGCCAAACTGGTAAACCGAAACCATGCGCCAGCCATGCTCAGGGGTGAGGCTTAGTTTACGCCTTAGTTTGCTCATATGGGAATCCAGAGTTCGTGTAGAAACATTTGGATTGAACCCCCATACGCTTTCCAGAAGGTGGCCGCGTGACAGCACACGGCCATTATTTTGAAACATAAAGCGGATAAGGTCGAATTCTTTATGGGTTAGCTGAATTGTTTCGTCATCGCACTGCACTGTAAAGTGCTTGCTGTTTAAGGTGTAAGGCGGGTAACGCAAGGTGGCTTGTTGTGCCTGAAAGCCACCACTTCGGCGCTCAAGTGCTGCAATTCGCGCCAGTGTTTCAGCTTTGCGGGCTGGTTTTACCAGATAATCGTCTGCACCGTTTTGCAGGGCTGAGACAATATCCTCCTCGGTATCACGACTGGTCATGAAGATCACCGGTATGGAAATGCTGTTCGCACGCAGTGTTTGCAGCAATTGCATACCGGTTGTGTCTGCCAGGTTCCAGTCCAGAATGACCAGATCGAAGCTTTCTCGTGTGGTTGCCTGACTAAATGAGCGCCCACTGCTATGCCAGTGTACATTGTGACCAGCCTCTACAAACCATTGTTTTAATTGTTGAGCCTGAACCGAATCATCTTCAACTATTGCTATGCGCACTTACACTATTCCTCAAAAGTATGTATTGAATACCGTTGGTCGCCGATTGTCGTCAGAGAGGAAAACTAACTGCAAGACAATCAATCACGATGAGTATTATATATTGAATTACCATAAGAGCTACTTGAAAAACTCGAAAAATAAAAGGGTTTTTTAGCATTGTAAGCTAAAAATTTAGCCCCCCCGACACCTGTCATGAGGGTAAAATTTGTTTGCAGACAAATATCAAAAATGACGGGGAAATGAGTAACTTACAAAACAGTTTATCGCAATACTGGCTCAACATACAAGCTCAAGTTTAGAGGTTCAAACGTAAGCAAAAAAATAAATGTAGGTGCTCAAATTCCAACATCAAAACCAAC
>JAJRWO010000244.1 GCA_024276775.1 Gammaproteobacteria bacterium
GGGATGACCACCTCCAGAACAAGGGTGTTACCGTCATTTTTCTTAATCACTGTTGCCACTTAGAGTACCTTCTCTCTATGATTTCAAGAAAGTCTAGCAAACTATCAGATTTTATTAAAGAAATACTTACATCATTCTGTAGCTACACCCCGATAACCTATCTCATCAAATAGAAATATACAATAAAAACAAAAAGCCGTTTGTCTGGACAAAGTCAGCGAATGATATTTTAGTAAAAGGAGGTCGCGCAAGAAAAACACTTACATCTCTACAAACAGTTTAATACACCACACTAGCGATTAATTTGTCACCTTGAAAGGGCTGGTTACCATTCACTCCAGCATTGCCAGCTTTGGCGATAAGTCGTTATCAGGTTTGTATGGCACTTTAAATGCTTTGATACGAGTGATCCATTTAATTTTTTTAGCCTGCTGCTTCATATATTCATGGTCTGTGAATGGCCCTGCCAACACTTTACATCTGCCCGTTTCGCAGCCTTTGGTGACCACTGGCAAGTCCAGCTCTTCAAGTTGTAACATTAACGTGCGTGCGCTTGAATAGCTTTTGTAAGTGGCTAACTGCAACATCCAGCGGCGTGGATATTTTGATTTTCGGCGTAACTGCTCTACCGGCTCGGCAATACCGGATGCGTTTTCACCAACCGTTTTTATACGCTGCCAACCTTCCACCCAGAACTGGTTTGGGATAAGTGCGGTAATTTTATTAACCAAGGCTGCCAGATTCAAATTGCCAGCGGATGCAGGCTTATGAATTTCAAAATAAATGGCACCATTTTTGTAGCCATACTTGAATGTCTCGTTGACAAATCTTACCGGGGTATCTTTGGTCGAACGATGCACCAGTATGGCAATATCTTCCGGATAAAGACGTACACCGCCACGACTTACCTTCGTACCAATACTGCTTGGATTATTGGTGCCATGTATCAATAGACCCGGGAAATTCAATTTCATGGCATATTCCCCCAAGGGATTTTTCGGCCCCGATGGAACAACGGCTGGCAAACGCGGGTTATATTTTCTGACTGCATCAGGTACCTCCCAGCTCGGTTTACGCATTCGCTGAACAACCTTGTAGCGACCCGACAAACTGAAATCCGCATCACGGCCAATACTCACCGGATAGGTATTCACCAACGCTGGCCCTTCGTCAGGACGGGTATAGTGATATAAACGCTGCTCGGCAATATTGATAACAATCCCCTCGCGCGGCCCCTTGGGTAAAATATGCCGGGTTGGAATCACAACCTGCTGCCCCTTTTTCAAGGCTTTGGAGGCAACGCCGGGGTTTGCAGCCTTAATAGCACTAATACCAACATCATAACGGCGGGCTATTCGTTGCAGGGTGTCGGCAGTCTTGGCCCGGATATATTGCACCTGGCCGATGACGTCGTCGTTGTCGGGCAATACATATGATGCAGCATGGGTCGTGCCCATTAGACAAAACAGCCCTAGAAAAACAGTCATCCAGGCAAAACTTTGCCGCTGACGCAGAATTTTAGCGATTACAATTAAGGACTTACTCAACATTCAGCCAGTGACCTCGGCATTTAAACTTGCATGACTACAATAAGTGACGGCAGAAAGCGGAAAAAATTGAGTTTTTGAATGGTGTATAACAGCAGAAGATTCTATTTTTCCAGCTCTTTCAGGCTTGCCTGGGCGATGCGTTCAATGTCTGCCAGGCGCGTTGAAGGAAGTCCTGATCATAGCCGGCCGGGTTAGCCCAGTAACGCCCTTTGATGCTGCAACGGTTAGCCAGTTTGTTCAGCCCCAGATCTTCCAGTGCAAAGGCCAATTGTGTCCAGCTCAGTGAGAGCCGCTCTTCCTTTTCAATCGATTTTTGATGCCCCTCATCCAGGCCGCATAGATAAACCGTGGTTTCCCTAACCACAGAAATCACTGCCCGCAGGGCCTTTTTGGACTCCAGCTTGCGTTGTTAGGCCTTAAAATATACTTTGCCTCAACTGATAAATATTAATACTTCCTGACAGTACGTTGTCAGTAGTGTGGGTCTATAATTATCGATCAATCCAAAAAATATGAGGTTGTACTATGTCAAATAACCAAACTATGAATCTAGAATTGTTGAAGGGAATTGCTGGTTTTTCGGGGCTGGAGTTTGGAATATTCAAACTAAAAGAAGGCGTATCAGAGTCCGAGATGCTGAAAGCAGCAAAAATTGCTGACCACGAATTTTTATCCAAAGAAGATGGTTTCCTGGGCCATGCGGTTTTAAAAGGTGAAGATGGTCTCTATGTTGATTTGGCTTTTGCAAGCACAAAAGAAAAGGCCGAGGAAATATGTGGAAAATGGATGAATAATGAGTTCACATTGAAATATCTTGAATTCATTGATCCCGAATCCGTAAATATGTCTTTTTGGGCAAGGATCAAATAAAGGCCTAACAAAAAAATCCAGCGGACAGTTTAAAGTTTGCAAAAAACCGCAAAAAAAGCGCCCCTATAAACTGCCGCTGATTTAGGCGTTGCTTGGCCCGGTGCAAATTCCCTACCCACTGTTTAAGGTGGGTAAAAATATTTAGCAATTCCTTTGCGCTTAGTTCAGCCAAGAGCATCGGTACCTAACCAGGTTTAAATTGCAGCGCTACAGAATTAATGCAGTAGCGCTGCCCGGTGGGCTGAGGGCCATCTTTAAAGACATGACCCAGGTGGGCATCGCAAGTATTGCACCTGGCTTCGACTCGCTGCATACCATGACTCACATCAATTCGTGCGTCGATATTGTTGGCATCAACAGGCTGCCAGAAGCTGGGCCAACCACTGCCTGAGTCATATTTTTTCTCTGCTTCGAATAATGGCGAGCCGCAACAGGTGCATTCATAGCGACCAGGCTGTTTCTGGTCGCAATATTCACCCGAAAACGCCACTTCAGTGCCTCCCTGGCGGCAAATACGGTATTGCTCAGGCGTTAGTTGTGCCTGCCATTCGGCGTCTGTTTTGGTGATTTTTTTGGTCATAGTATTATTCCTCAGGCGGGCATGTCTGGAATCATCATACTTTCAAGCTTGTTAATCATGTCTTTAATAAAGAGTTTGCGCTTTTTCATACGCCGCATCTGCATCGAGTTAACAAAGGCCTGCTCCTGCAGGGTGGCAATGGCATCATCAAGGTCACGGTGTTCAGCCTTCAGCACCTCAACCCGGATCGCAATCTCTTCAATTTCCTTGTCAGTTAAACGTTGGCTCATATCAACCCCTTAAATCCTAAAAAAGTTAGTTGCCCGTAGCGTATAGCACAACCGATTGATTCTACAGAATTTTCCGTCGCCATTTAACTGATTTTCAGGTTAACCACAACAGCGTTTAAATTTTTTACCACTGCCACATGGACAAGGTGCATTACGACCCACCTTCTCGGCCTCTGGCCGTTGATGAATCTGACCATCCACATACTGCCAACGGCCTTGCTCCCTGATAAATCGACGACGCTCATGCAGGGATTGTAAACGACCATTGCCTTTAAACCGGGCAATAAATTCAACCCAGCCTTTATCCTCCGCCTTGCTCACCTGACAGTCAATAATTTGCAATCCAAACCAACGAACACTCGGTTCAAATGCGAGCTGACCAGGCCGGGTACTTTCGTGCCAACTGTGCTGTAACTAATCACTGTTGCGTCGAACAAAGGCCGTGTAACGTGAACGCATGAGCTGTTCAGGTGATTCGGGCAATACCGCTGCATCAATATATTGCCCACAACACCGGACATAATCCCGCATCGCCCCGCAGGGGCATAGCTTTACATCACCCATTACAACAATTCTCCTTCAGGATTGCGGCCAACTGCTGGGTCGCCGGACCCACTCGCCCTGACTGACCAAAAATCATATACAGATGACTATAACGACGTTGGCCTTCAGTCATGGGCAGGAGGCTTAATTTTCCCTGCTCAATATCATCCTGTACCTGATGCATGGGCACCCAACCGAACCCCAAGCCACTCAATATGGCCGTCACCGCCTTATCAATGCTGGTGACTGTCCAGCGATATTCAGAGCCTAACCAGCCAGTGCTGCGATTCAAATACAGACCTGAGTCACGAATCACCACTTGCAGTTCACGGCGCAGATCATCACTGCCAACGTCGCGCCCTAGCCGATGGAGCGGATGATTAGGCTCGGCCACGGCCACGAACTCTACCTCAATCAAGCGATCACCGAGGAATCCTTTTGGCACCTGCCCACCAATCACCAGATCTGCCCGCCCCTCAATCAGAGCCTCATCCGCCCCTGACAACACCACTTCGTTGAACTGTACCCGTGCGCCACGGCTCAACGGCACAAACTGCTTCAAGGCGGCCATTAGATAACCGCTGGGGAAGGCCGCATCCACCACCAAGCGCACCTCAGACTCCCAACCCTGCTCCATATTATGCGCCAAGGCCTCTAACTCGGCGGCATCTTTGACCAGCTGCCGTGAACGATTCAGCAGGGCTTCACCTGCCGGCGTCAGCTTGGCCTTGCGGCCTTCAATCTGCAATAGAGGTATCCCCAAGTGCTGTTGCAACTTGGCCACAGCATAACTGACCGATGATTGGCTGCGGTGCAAATGCGTAGCGGCCTGAGCAAAACCGCCCTGGTCTATTACCACCTGAAGCACACGCCACTGCTCTAATGAAACATTGGGACTGTTCATTCGCTTATTATCTATAAATTCGATAGATTTAAGCAAATATTTGCGCTTTTTTATCTAATTATTTTGGCCATAATTGTTTTTATCCCAATTGTGGGGTGAGATACCCTCATTAATAAGGAGTCAAAAATGGGCTTATTGATCAACGGTGAATGGCATGACCAGTGGTATGATACCCGCAAAACAGGCGGTGCCTTTGTCCGTAACGAGTCTCAATATCGCCACTGGATAACTGCCGATGGTTCAACGGATGCCGGTGGAATGACTGGTTTTAAGGCTGAATCAGGTCGCTACCACCTCTATGTCTCACTGGCCTGCCCTTGGGCACACCGAACGCTGATCTTTCACAAGCTGAAACAACTGGAAACGCACATCGGTATTTCGGTGGTCGATCCGCACATGCTTGACCAGGGCTGGACATTCACTGGCAACTTCAACAGCAGTCTGGATGAGATCAATGGCCATGATTTTCTTCACCAGTTATACCGCCAGGCCAAGCCTGACTACAGCGGCCGTGTCACGGTGCCTGTGCTGTGGGATAAACAACAAAATACCATCGTCAGCAATGAATCATCCGAGATTATCCGCATGTTCAACACTGCCTTTAATGCATTAACAGATGTGGCTGATGATTTTTATCCAGGCTCACGGCAGGTGGACATTGATGAAATAAACAGCTTTGTCTATCACAACATCAACAATGGCGTTTACCGCTGTGGCTTTGCCACTACACAGCAGGCTTATGACGAAGCCTTTGAACAATTATTCAGCGCCTTGGACACACTGGAAACACGACTGGCACAACAACGCTATTTGCTTGGCAGGCAAATCACCGAGGCAGACTGGCGCTTATTCACGACCTTGGTTCGATTTGATGCGGTCTATGTGGGTCATTTTAAATGCAACCACCAGCGCATCAGTGACTATGAAAATATTAGCAACTATCTACGCGAACTTTACCAAGTACAAGGCATCGCAGAAACAGTCAATATGGAACACATCAAACAGCATTATTACTACAGCCATGACACCATCAATCCCAGCCGGATTGTGCCCAAAGGCCCCAAGCTGGATTTCAGCAGCAACCATAACCGTGATCGTCTTTACGAAACAGGAAGCAAATAAAATGATTCATAAACGTCAAGCCGTAGAAACACATGAAGGCGCTGGTGTCGTCGTTAAACGCCTGATGCCCATCCCTACATTTCACAACTATGATCCATTTGTGTTGTGGGATGACTTCACCATTAAACCCGGCAATGGTTTTCCCGACCACCCCCATCGTGGCTTTGAAGCGATCACCTACCTTTTCAATGGCTCGATTCGTCATGAAGACAATCTCGGTAACGCTTCAACCGTATACGGTGGCGGTGCACAACGATTTACCGCCGGCCGAGGCATCATCCACTCAGAAATGCCCAACGAAAAAAAGCCCACCCGCGGCATTCAACTTTGGATCAATCTGCCGCAGCGACTGAAAAAGATTAAACCGGCTTATCAGCAGGTGAATCATAATCAGTTTCCACTCAGCGAAATTGAAGGCGGAACAATAAAAACCATCGTCGGCAAAAATTCGCCACTGGAAATCATGACAGCCATGTTTTATTTAGAGTTACAGTTGGATGCCGCTGCCAGCCATCGTCAAATCATAGCAACAGGTATGCGCGGCTTGGTCTATATGGTGAACGGCGAAAGCACAATAAACGGCAACACCTATAAAGATGCTGACACGGCCTTTTTTGATGATGAAGACACAATCACAATAAC
>JAJRWO010000023.1 GCA_024276775.1 Gammaproteobacteria bacterium
CGCCTTGATCGGTCTTCAGTTCTGGCGTCAAGGTGTTGCGAATATCAGCAACCGGGGCAAAGGCCGAAACCACCAGCGACAGCGGTGCGGTCACCGACTTATCTTCGCCATCCTCGTTCCAGACAGTTTTCATGGACATGGAGTCCTTACCCACGGGAATACAAATTCCCAGCGCTGGGCACAGCTCCTCGCCAACTGCCTTCACGGCATCATAGAGGCCGGCATCTTCACCGGGATGCCCCGCAGCTGCCATCCAGTTGGCTGACAACACCACCCGATCCAACTCAGTCACTTGTGCAGCCGCCAGATTAGTCAACGCTTCCGCCACCGCCATACGCGCCGAGGCGGCATGATTCACCAACGCAATCGGGGTACGCTCACCGATGGCCATGGCCTCACCGGTATTAACGTCAAAGCTGGTCGCGGTCACCCCAACATCGGCCACCGGCACCTGCCATGGCCCCACCAACTGATCCCGCGCCACCAAGCCGGTCACGGAACGATCACCAATGGTAATTAAAAAACTCTTACTCGCGACGGTAGGCAGACGCATCAGCCGATAAGCCGCCTCTTTAATATCAATACTGGAGGTATCGAACGCTTGTTTTTGGAATGTCTTATGCTGTACATTGCGCAGCATCTTTGGCGGTTTGCCTAGCAGTACATCCATGGGCATATCCACCGGATGATTATCAAAATGACCATCCCCCACGGTTAAATGCGGCTCTTCAGTCGCCTCTCCAATCACCGCAAACGGTGTCCGTTCACGCTCACACATGGCCGCAAATTCATCCATGTTCTCGGGCATCACCGCCATTACGTAGCGCTCCTGGGATTCGTTACACCAGATTTCCAGCGGCGACATACCCGGTTCATCATTGGGCACTGCACGCAGCTCAAACCGGGCACCACGGCCAGCATCGTTGACCAGTTCTGGCATGGCGTTGGAGATACCACCGGCACCGACATCATGAATAGACACAATGGGATTGTCTTTACCCAACTGCCAGCAACGATCAATGACTTCCTGGCAACGGCGCTCCATTTCAGGGTTGCCACGCTGCACCGAGGCAAAATCCAGGTTCTCTGCTGAAGAACCGATCTCCATGGATGAAGCAGCACCGCCCCCCAGGCCAATTAACATGGCCGGGCCACCCAGCACAACCAACTGTGCACCGGGCGGAATAATATTTTTTTCAACATGCTCGGTACTAATACTGCCCAGCCCGCCCGCCAGCATGATGGGTTTGTGATAACCACGCACTTCATCACCGTCAGGGCCGGGCACACGTTCTTCATAGGTACGGAAATAGCCATTGATGTTGGGGCGACCAAATTCATTATTAAACGCCGCTGAACCAATCGGCCCTTCAAGCATGATATCCAGGGCGGAAACAATACGCCCTGGCTTGCCATGATCCGTCTCCCAGGGTTGCTCAGCACCGGAAATACGCAAATTGGAAACACTAAAACCGGATAGTCCGGCTTTGGGCTTGGAGCCGCGCCCGGTAGCACCCTCGTCACGAATTTCACCCCCAGACCCCGTTGCTGCCCCTGAAAAAGGTGAAATGGCAGTCGGATGATTGTGGGTCTCCACCTTCATCAGAATAGCAATATCCTGTTCATGGTAACCGTACTGTTTAGTTTTCGGGTCAGGATAAAATCGCCCGGCTTTGGCCCCTTCAATCACCGATGAATTATCGGAATAAGCCGTCAACACGCCCCCTGAATGCAATTTATGGGTATTGCGGATCATTTCAAACAGGGACTTCTGCTGCGCTTTTGCACCGATTACCCAGTCAGCATTAAAAATTTTGTGGCGACAATGTTCAGAATTGGCCTGTGCAAACATCATCAGCTCGATATCGTTGGGATTGCGCCCCATGACAGTGAAATTCTCCAGCAGATAGTCAATTTCATCTTCCGCCAGGGCCAGGCCTAAATCTCGATTAGCCACCGCCAAAGCACCACGGCCACCGCCAAGAATATCGATACTGCGCATGGGGCGTGGGTCTTCAACCCTGAACAGATCTTCAGCCCCATCCAGGCTAAAAAACACTGCTTCGGTCATCCGGTCATGTAACAGTGGCAAAACAAGGCTCAGCTCACCATCACTCAACGCAGCGCCGTGACGCTTACTCAGATAATAAACCACCCCGCGTTCCAAACGATGAATATCATTCAAACCACAGTTATGGGCGATATCTGTGGCCTTCGAAGCCCAAGGTGAAATAGTGCCGAGACGAGGCAACACCAACAGTAAATCAGCCTCAGGCGACTCAATTTCCAGCTTAGGCCCATACTCCAGTAAACACCCCAACAGCGACATATCTTCGGCACTAAGCCCTTGTTCCAAATCGGCAAAATGAACAAACTCAGCATAAACATGAGAGACCCCCGGCACTTGGGCCTGGATGGTTTCAGTCAGCTTTTGTAGACGAAATGAGGATAAAGCTGGATTACCGCGCAGTTGAAGCATTACCTGTTCCTGGATCTTGACTGAGAAAGGCGGCCATTTTACTTGATTCAGGGGGGCAGAGCGAGTCAAAACCGAACACCTGACGTCATATCAGGCAATACTGGCACAGCAAACCGCATCAAAACAATTGCCGGAAAGTTTCATATTACTGTACGCATCAGGCGTTCGCCTAAAACGCCCACCATGTATTTTTTAATGACGCCTAATGACGATTACTGTTTGGCATAAAAAGCCGCAATCGCCTTAATTTCAAGCAGACTAAGGCCATCAGCCATGGCTACCATGCTTTTGTCCTTGCGCAACCCATTCCGGTATTCCTTCATCGCATGAATCATGTAGGACTCTATTTGCCCAGCCAGACGTGGCACACCAGGCACGTCACTATACCCCCGCTCACCATGGCAACGGCTGCAACGCTCTTGTATCAGACGCGCAGGATCGTCAGGTAAATAGGTTTCCACCTGTACTGCTGTCTGAGCAGAAAAGTAGGCCGCTAAATCTTTAATATCCTGCTCACCAAGCCCCTCCGCCACCTCTTTCATAGCCTCATGTTGGCGCTTACCGCTGGCATAGGCCTTGGTTGCCGTAATCAGATAGACTTCATCTTGCCCTACCAAACTGGGCGTTGTCGCCGGATCATCACTAACCCCTTGTTCACCATGACAATTACTGCAATCAGCACTAAGCTGTTCACCCTTTTTTAGACTCGCCTTGCCCTGAACAATGTGCGTTGCAGGCACCTGCATGGCATAAAAGTAAGCCGCCTTTTCCATATCCGTATCGCTATAAAACGAAACAATATCTTGCATGGCAGGATGTTGACGTTGACCATGTTGATAAGCTTGTGTCGCCCTGACAATATATCTCACGTGCATACCAGTGAGGCTGGGGACACCTGCTTGGGTGCTGTTGCCATCTTCGCCATGACAACCACTGCAAGCAGCCGCAATCTTTTCGCCATCGGCAACTGGATTGAAGGCTTTTTTCGAGGTAATATCCTTGCGCAACTGCGACTGTGGTCTCTGGCGACTGAAATAAGCAGCAAGATCAATAATCGTTTTATCTGACATACCCTGCAGCGGTGTCCGCATTAATTGCGAGTGCCGCACACCATCGCGATAGTCCTGACTGGCCTTAACCAGGTAGCGAAAAGACTGTCCGGCCAGGTTAGGGATATGAGGGTTAAGGCTGTTGCCATCATCACCATGACAGCCCGCACAGGCACGCGCTGCAATTTTACCTTTCACTGGGTCGCCCATGTCGGGCGGCTGGGATTTCTGCGGTATGCGGGCGGCAAAATAAGCGGCCAGATTATAGATATCTGCTTCACTCAGGCGATTCTTGAAATTAGCCATAATCTCATTATGACGACCGCCCGAAACATAACTTTTCAAGGCTGGGATAAAGTACTCAGCAGGCATACCATCCAGATTAGGGATAGCGTGTTTTTTTTGATAGCGATTTACCTGACTATGGCAAGAGCGACAACCTTGGACGATATGCTGCGCCTCTTTTCGAGCCTTATCATCCCATAAAATCGAGCGCGACCGCGTATCCGCCACCGCTCCCTGCCACTTGCTTTCAAGGCTGGCGTAATAGGCAGTCACATCCGCCAAGGCCATGCTATCGAGTTTTTCACTCGCCTGTTTCATATCGGTATGCTGACGGGTTCCATTTCGATAAGCCAGCATAGAGCGAATCAGATACTCTTGCTCCAGGCCAGCGATAAACGGTGCCCCAGTGCGGGCATTCGCACCATCCAAACCATGACATTCAGCACACTGCTGAGCCAACAGAAAACCCTTACCAGCCTCCCCAACCACTGGCAGCGGAACCGCTGGTTGTACAATGCTAGGCTCAGCCATGGCATGGCTGAAAATACTGCCCTGGTCACAAGCCACCAAGGTCAGCAATATCACTGAAAAACCAATATTACGCATCACCTCAAGCATCCCAAGCTGTCATTTATTCATCAATCACAGCACAGTAGAAGCGCATCTGCACATCGTCTGGCAGTTTGTAAAACCACATCTGATAAAGTGAGATGAAGAACATCAAGGCAAAACTGATCCCCATCAAGCTGCCACTACCAATCACCACCCAGGCAAACGGCTCAAAAACTTTGGTGATATACCAAGACGCTACATCAATAATAATCGAGATAAATGGCATGACAATAATAGTGATTTTAAGCCACTCCTGACGGATATAGGCGTGAATAAAAATACTGGCTGTTATAAAAAAGATAAAGGTCAAGCCAAACAGGTGAATATGCGAAACGCGCACTAGACTAAACATATCCATCCCGCGATCTTCTTCAGCAGTTTGCATCACCCCCTTGTAACTCTCAAGACTGGGCAAATGCGGATTACGATTGTTATGACAGGTAATACAGCGATTATCAAAGACCGCCTTAATCTCCTCCTCGTATGCCTTTTCACTAGCCCCATTGAGAACCCAGCTAATAATTTTCAAATTTTCATCCGCCGGCAACATCGCCGACATCGGCCCCTTCAATGCAGATTCCAACTTGGTCCCACTCTTGGTACCACCATAGGCAATGGCAATATCCTTTACCGTCAACATCGGGTTTCCATCGCGGCCATGATGCGAGGCAAAAATATAAATCATGGCAAAGGCGTATCCCAGACCGAGCACACACAAAGCACTGGTGTAAAGAATACGCTGCACCAGTGGCAGGTGCGAGAAATGGAGAGCGAAACGCTGGGACATGCGGCACCTTCAGAGACTGTAACTAAAAATCATCGGCCAATGCGACGCAGATGACAGGGATTCATTTGCAATCAATGATTGACTAAGGAATGGAAATTATCTCACAATTTAGCTAGAAACGGTCGATCAAAATACTCAACAATTATCACAACATTCCCACCTAAAAGACCCATTATTTTTCTCGACAGACGGCGGTAACACCCAGCAAGCGCTTATTTTTTTCGCATAGCCAATTTTAATAACAACAACACCAATGGTGCGCCATGCAGAAACAAATCGAAAATATCGAGAGGCTTACTCAACTCAGCAGCCAATAACATCTTCAGCTTTTGCCACAGATGCGGTTCCGATCCGAACGGCGCCAAAGCCAGTGCAACGGCAACAATACTGAATAATACAAGTGGTATTTTGTTCAACCAGGACATCATCACCATTCATTTCTTGAGGATAAACAAAGGCCACTCCGGTAAACGGCCTGATTGATACAAATTCACAGCAGGCTAAGGCAACCTCATACCCAACCTTTTGGCCACCTCTTCATAGGCCTCGACCACCCCCCCCAAACCTTGACGGAAACGGTCCTTATCCAACTTCTCGCGTGTTTCGGCATCCCAGAGCCGGCAGCCATCCGGGCTGAATTCATCACCCAATACAACCTCACCGTGAAACAGGCCAAATTCCAACTTATAATCCACCAACAGCATGCCAGCATCGGCAAACAACTTCTTCAGCACATCGTTGACTTTGTAGGTGAGTTCTTTCATTTTGGCCAGATCAGCGGTCTTGACCCAAGCAAATGTTTCGACGTGAGATTCGTTGATCATCGGATCATGCAGAGCATCATCTTTCAGAAATAATTCATACGTTGGCGGATTCAGGTCTATACCCTCTGTCACACCCAGTCGACGACAGATACTTCCGGCGGCAATATTACGCACCACACACTCAACCGGCATCATGTCGAGCTTTTTTACCAGTACTTCTTTGTCTGACAGCAACTTTTCCACATGCACCGGAATACCAGCCTCTGCCAGCTTGTTCATAATAAAGACATTGAAATGATTGTTGACCATACCCTTGCGGGCCAGTTGCGCCACCTTCTCACCATCAAAGGCGGAGGTATCGTCACGGAACTCCAGAATCAGGCAGTCGGGATCATCGGTCAAATAGACCGACTTGGCCTTGCCGGCATAGAGTTCTTCGCGTTTTTCCATTATTCCTAAACCTCTTGAATTTATTGCGGCGCATTATACAACGTCACGCCATTCCAGGCCTGCATCCTGTTCGGCTATGCCTATCCAGCCTGTTTCACAGCCCAGCACGTTGGCCAGCGCCTGCTGCGCTAGCTGAGGCTGATTATTTTCCTCACTCAAGTGGGCCGCCACAATATGTTGTAGTTTGGTGTTATCCAGCCGCCCCAACAATTCCGCCGACTGCTGGTTACTCAGGTGACCATGCCGTCCGCTGACACGCCGCTTCAACGAAGCCGAGTAACTCCCCCGCTGCAACATTTCCGCATCATGATTACACTCTAACAACAGGGCATCGCAGCCACTGAGCTGTTGCTCGATATGGGGCGTGCAACAACCAACATCGGTCAACACCCCTAGGCGACGTGCACCATCACTAAAGACAAACTGAGTCGGTTCCCAGGCATCATGTGGTACCGGGTAAGGCAACAACTCCATGCCATTGATGGCAAAATTTTCATGGCTATTAAACAGGCATCGCTCAGGCAGTTTACCAAAACGTTGGTGGCGAGCCGTGCCAAAACTCATCCACACGGGAAGATTGTAACGCCGGGCCAACGGCCCAACCCCTTTGATGTGGTCGCCATGCTCATGGGTGACAATAATAGCGCTCAGGTCTGCCGGCGTTTTACCCAACCGTGCCATGCGTTTTTCTACATGCACAGTGGCAAAGCCACAATCCAGTAAGACCAGGGTACCATCAACGTCGACAAGCGTGCCGTTGCCGCGACTGCCGCTGCCAATTGAGGCAAAACGCATCAGATTTATTTAACCTGATCAGGGTCTTGTGGTGCTAACAAGTCGTCAGGCAGATTAACGGGAGGTGTGATATCAAGCGCTTCTAAAGCCTCCACTTGGGGCACAGCAAACACCTCTTGCCCCCGTGGCTGCTGCATGCCCGCCGGAATTTTCAGCGGTGCGATAATCTCGCTTTGGCGATAAAGCAGGCGTTTTTCTTCCGCCACACTACACCCCTGTGATGATAATGCCACTAAAACCAAGATAGCCAAACTGATATGAGATTGTCTAATATTCATACAGAATTAGATAACACCGGCTTTGCGCATGGCCTGACGCAGAGTTTCATGATACGACTCCGAAAGTTTGGTCAGAGGCAAACGAATACCATACCCCATCAACCCCATCTCAGCTAGCGCCCATTTAACCGGGATAGGATTGGCCTCCAGAAACAACAATTCATGCAAGCCAGCCAACGGCCGGTCCAGTTTCTCAGCTGCCTCAGCATTACCTGCAATCGCTGCCGCACACATCTCACGCATGGCGCTCGGAGCGATATTTGAGGTCACTGAAATAACCCCCTTGCCCCCCATCAGCATCAACTCGCGACAACTGGCATCGTCGCCACCATAAATATCGAGGCTATCGCCACAGACATCAAAAATTTCCTGAACCCGCTGCAAATCCCCCGTTGCTTCCTTGATACCAATGATGTTCGGAATTTTGGATAAGCGCTCGACTGTCTCTGGCAACAAATCGCAGGCAGTGCGGCTCGGCACATTGTACAGAATCTGCGGTATGGCAACGGTTTCGGCTAATGCTTTGTAATGCCGATAAAGTCCTTCCTGAGTCGGCTTATTGTAATAAGGTGTGACCAATAAACAGGCATCGGCACCCGACTCCATCGCTGCTCTGGTCAAGTCAATGGCTTCACGGGTACAGTTTGACCCGGTACCCGCAATAACAGGCAAGCGACCAGCGGCAATATCCACGGTCTTGCGAATCACAACACAGTGGTCTTTCTCATTCAAGGTGGGTGATTCACCTGTTGTTCCCACCGAAACAATCGCATCAGTTCCACTTTCAATATGGAACTCCACCAAACGTTCTAGCGCCTCAAAATCAAGACCACCATCGTCATGCATAGGCGTTGCCAAGGCCACCATGCTGCCGTGAAACATAGACAGATCTCCACACTACAGAAAAACGCCCATAGTACTTCCGGGCAGACCATAAAACAAGCCCGTTTCCCCCCTCTGCAATCTGGCGTATGATTATTTTTTAACCTTTAAAATCAATCACAGAAAATAGTTATAGCCCATGTCAAAACACCTAGTAATTACCGCAGTCGGCGATGACCGCCCCGGCATTGTCAACGCCCTGAGCAAACATATCTCAAACAACGGCTGCAATATTGCCGATAGCCGTATGAGCATCCTCGGCGGTGAATTCGCTCTGATTCTTTTGCTGTCAGGCAATTGGAATGACATCGCCAAAATCGAGGAGTCTCTCCCCAGAACCGCCAGTGAACTAGGTTTGAGTGTGGCCATCAAGCGCACTGAACCACGCAGTCATCAAGGTAACCTGCTGAATTATCATATTGATGCCCTGGCAATGGATCAACCCGGCCTGGTTCACAAGGTCACTGAGTTTTTTTCCAGCCGCAGCATCAGCATCGAGAGCCTCAATACTGATTCATATAACGCTGCTCATACCGGCACCGCCATGTTTTCAATCACCATGACCGTTAGCATCCCAGTCGAGCAATCCATCTCCCAAATCAGGGAGCAATATATGGATTTCTGTGACACCATGAACATCGATGGCATGATTGAACCCGCCCGCAGCTAGAAGCCTGCCCGACAACAGACTCCTAAAACACGAAAAATTAAGTAACCTGAATTCGTATAGTAAGTGCATAACCTCTGAAAGTAGTTAGGCATCCACCCCCTGAAATAAACAAGACCCAGGGTACAATGCAAGGCTATGAAACCAAAAGCAGAGGCTGCAAATGAGCTATAAACA
>JAJRWO010000245.1 GCA_024276775.1 Gammaproteobacteria bacterium
CATGTATATAACTGCAATAATACATTTTTCAGGTGATAGGGGAAGCGTTAGCTTCAATGCATATCAGCCAAGAGGTCTATAATGTCGATCACCGTTTTTCAGGCCAGAAATATCGTTACCCTCGATCCCAATCGCGCCACTGCCACCCATGTGGCGGTGCGTGATGGCAGAATATTGGCAGTTGGCGGGGCCGATGATGTTGCAGGCTGGGGTGCCCATCAACTCGACCAGACATTTGCTGACAAGGTTCTGTTGCCGGGTTTTGTTGAAGGCCATGCGCATCTGTTGGCCGGTGGCATGTGGAAATATCTCTATGTCGGCTATCAGGACCGTATCGACCCGGATGGAAAATTGTGGAAAGGCGTTTTAACCCTTGAAGATGTGCTGGATCGCATGCGCGAGGCTGACGCAAAACTTGCTCCAGATACGCCGTTGATTGCCTGGGGTTTTGATCCGATATTTTTAATGGACGGCAGACCTGAGAGATCTGACTTCGACAGTGTATCTGCGACTCGTCCGATTGTTGTCATGCATTCAAATTTTCATGTCATGACGGTTAATTCTCCAACGCTTGAACTGGCGCAATATGATTCCGGCAGCATTGTCGATGGCATCGTCAAGGCATCAGATGGCACGCCAAACGGTGAATTGCAGGAAATGGCGGCGATGTTTCCGGTGATGCGGCGCCTTGGCATTGATTTTCGCGAACTTGGTCGCAGCCAGCAGGCGGTTGAGGCTTTTGGCCGGGTTTGTAACCGGGTGGGGGTTACCACCGCCACCGATCTGATCAACGATCTTGATGACGAAGCCATTGCTGGCTTGACCCGTGTTACGGCCAGCGACGACTATCCAATCCGGCTGGTTCCTATGCTCAACGCCTTGTCACAGACCGCCGAGGAAACTGCAAATCGGGCTGTTGTACTCAAATCCATGAGCACCGATAAACTGCTTCTTGGTGGGGTAAAACTGGTAACTGATGGTTCAATTCAGGCATTTACCGCCCGCCTGTTGTGGCCGTTATATTACAATGGTGCGCCAAACGGCATCTGGAACATTGCCCCTGAACAACTCAAAACCCTTGTTGATGTGCTGAACGAACACGGCGTCGCCATGCATATTCATGTCAATGGTGATGAAGCCATTGAAGCCGCACTTGATGCGGTGGAATTTGCGATCACCCGCAATTCCTCACCCGATCACCGCATCACCCTGCAACATTGCCAGATGGCCAACCGGGCGCAATTTGCCCGAATGAAAAAACTCGGCCTTTGTGTCAATCTGTTTTCCAATCACATCTATTATTTTGGCGACCAGCATGCGGCCATCACCATCGGCCCGGATCGTGCAGCACGCATGGATGGCTGTCGCACGGCGCTTGATTATGGCGTGCCGCTGGCGGTTCATTCCGATGCCCCGGTCACCCCGATGGGGCCGCTGACATGCGCCTGGGCAGCGGCCAACCGGTTGACCGCAAGCGGTGCGGTGCTTGGAAAATCTGAATGTATATCCGTTGACGAGGCCCTCCACGCAGTCACCCTTGGCCCTGCCTACACCTTGAAACTCGACGGCGAGGTCGGGTCAATCGAAGTTGGCAAACGGGCTGACTTTGCGGTGCTTGAAGATGATCCAACCCAAATAAACCCGCGTGATCTGAAAGACATCGAAGTCTGGGGGACAGTGCTTGGTGGTATCATTCACAAAATACCAGAAAATTGATGCAGGATGCTGCTGCGCCACTGCCGCTGACCATTCTCTCCGGTTATCTCGGTGCGGGAAAAACAACGCTGGTCAACCACCTGTTGCGAAATGCCAACGGGCGGCGTCTGGTGGTTCTGGTCAACGATTTCGGTGAATTGCCGATTGATGCCGATCTGATTGAATCGCGTGATGGCGACACGCTCAACCTTGCCAATGGCTGTGCCTGCTGTTCGATGGGTGGCGATCTGTTTAATGCGCTGGTTGATGTGCTTGATCGAACGCCACGGCCAGACCATCTGTTGATCGAGGCAAGTGGTGTGGCCGATCCGGCGCGTATTGCCAATATTGCCCTGGCCGAGCCGGACCTGAAACTTGATGCGATCATCTCGCTGGTTGATGCCGAAACCTTTGAGGCCCTGATAGAAGATCCGCTGGTTGGTGAAACCGTTATGCAACAGATAAAAACATCGGATATCATACTGCTTAACAAACTGGATCTGATCGAGAAACCATACCGGGAAAGGCTGACTGCGCTGCTGAAGCATATGGCGCCGGGCGGGCAGGTTATCGAGACCGAGTTTTCAAAAATTCCGCTTGATATGGCAATCGGCATGAACGCGCCCAATGGTTCAAGGGATGAGGTGCTTCTGCCCGTCGGTGGCCATGGTGCGGCCTATGTAAAATGGTCAAGGGCAACTGACAGGCAGCTGAACCGGGAGCAATTTGAACAGCAGCTGGCGCTTCTTGGCAAAGAACTCCTGCGCCTCAAGGGAATTGTCTATTTTACCGACAGCAAGTTGGCGCATTCGGTTCAGTGCGTTGGTGCAAGGCGCACGATTGCACCAATGCAAAATCAGCCACAATCAGACCGTGGAAAGTCACGGCTGGTGGCGATTGGCCTAAAAGACAGGCTGGACCGCGATCAACTTGATCAATGGTTTGACAGTTCTGAATAATTCATCTTCGGATTGAACAGGTAAATTCAACAGAACCATCATCACCAAATGTGCCTTATGTGGCCACTTCGTCAATCGGCGAAATATTGCCGCTGATAACCCGATAAACATCACCGCTCTGATTGGTGAGTTCCAGTTCGTAACTCCCGGGCTTTGAAACCATGCTGGTGGCGGCGGGGCTGGCCTTGAAATTTAGTTTGCCGTTGGGACCATCAATTGTGATGCCGCCGTTGCCGGTATCGAGATCAAGCAGCAGTTCACCGTCGCGGCCACGCGCCTGCAGTGATGCCTGATAGCCGGTAATATCAATCGGTGTTGTCCCGCCCCAGACAATATTGAAGTTGAGCGTTTTGCCGCGAAAGATTTGC
>JAJRWO010000246.1 GCA_024276775.1 Gammaproteobacteria bacterium
AAATTGTGCATGGGGTTTGGCGGGAGATACTGAGGACGCTTACCACTTTAATTTAGAGGGTAGAATGGAAGTTATAACATTGACAGCTTGCATCTCTGCTTCAGCGCCTCTTTGGCCGTTCTTCAATCGTAAAATACTCTGCTAGCGCTGCGTTTTTTCTCGATTCAGAAGGTCGAAATAGAGACTAAAGTTCAGAGCGCCATTTGCAAATGTTATATAATTTCGATTCCTAACCATAATGTGTAAATAAATGACCCATTTTAGTCTGTTTGATTTTGTTCCTGCCGTTGTGACTATTATTTTGGTGGTGGGCGGTATCATAGCCAGCAATCTTTTTCTTGTTCGTCATTATCAGGCCGCACCTAAATTTCGCTACCGACTTCATCTGATTAAGATCGCTATTGTTTTTGTTGGCATCCTGTTAGTGATTGTGGTGTTGCCGTTTAGTGAGTCGACCCGTGGCCAGTTACTAAGTTTGATCGGAATTGTACTGTCCGCGACGATTGCCTTGTCATCCACTACCTTTGTGGGTAATGCCATGGCCGGGATTATGTTGCGTAGTCTGCAAAGTTTTAAAATTGGTGACTTTATCCGTGTGGGAGAGAATTTCGGCCGGGTGTAAGAAATGGGATTTTTACATGTAGAAATACAAACCACAGACCGTGATCTGATGACCTTGCCTAATCTCTATGTGGTAACGCAGCCAGCCAAGGTCATTCATGCCACGGGCACAATTATTTCTGCGGAAGTAACGCTGGGTTATGATGTCTCTCGTCGTGATGCCGAGTCTGCTTTACTTGATGCCGCTCAAGAAACAGGCCTTACGGATCCATTTGTGCTGATAACAAAGCTTGGCGATTATTCGGTTAGTTATCAAGTTAATGGTCTGTTGGGTGAAGTTAAACAATTACTTTCTTATCGTTCCACTCTGCATAAAAAAATGTTAGATCATTTGCACCAGGGGGGAATAGAGATCGTTTCTCCCACGTTTATGAATACACGTGCTTATCCAGCCGAAAAACAGTTTATCCCTGAACATAGTTTGGGTGAGCATGTTGAGACAAAAGCGGGTAAGGCTGAGGAAACGATATTTGATATTGCTGAGGATGCGGCTTCTCTGGAACAGATGCGTGAAGCATCCAGTCAATTATCGGCTCAAATTCAGGCATTGGAGAAGCGGCTGGAAAAGAGTGATGAAGGTTCACAGCGCAATGAATTGGCGAAACAGTTAGAATACCTCAAGCGCCGTGATCAACGTATGCAGTTGGTGATTGAAAAAAGAGAACGGCAGGCGGGGGCATAACCGCTTGGTTATGAACTATTATGCCTTGCCTGCCAGGTAACCTGCGGTTTAGTCAGCAAAGGCTTGCTGCAAAAAAAACTGCATGTCGCGCCATGAGTCTTCGTCTGCCTGTTTGCTATATTTCAGTGGCAGATTGAACTTTTCACCGACGGTATCGGCGGCTGGATTGGTGAAGCTGTGTTGTGCGTCGCCATAGGCAGTAAAGCGATAGTCAACACCGGCCTGATTCATCTCGCTCATAAAGTCAGTGATCTGTTCTGGTTTTACAAACGGATCAGCGCCGCCATGGGCAACCATAACTTTGGCCTTAACGGTGTTCGGCTGAGCGGGCTTTGACGTACCGAGACTGCCGTGAAAGCTGACCACAGCATCCAGATCCAGCCCCTCACGTGCCATCTGCAAAACAACCGCACCACCAAAACAGTAGCCAATGGCGGCAATATCAGTTTGGTCTGTCAGTGTGTGCTTTTTTAATAATGTCATGGCTGCTTCAAAGCGCGTTTGTCCCATTGGCATATTGTTAGTTATTTCTGCAGAAAATTTTTGTGCATCTTCAGGGTGGGTTGCCTGCTTACCATCGCCGTACATATCAACGGCCAGTGCCACATAGCCAAGTTTGGCCAGCATGTGTGCCCGCTGGCGGGCATAGTCATTGTGCCCCCACCATTCATGCACGACCAAGACGCCGGGACGTTTGCCCTTGATGGTAGTGTCGTAAGCCAGATACCCCTTTAAGGTGGTTTCACCCGTCTGGTAGTCAACTTCTTTGCCAACCACTTTGGCTTGCGCCTGTGTCACAAGGCCTATACACAGTAGCCCGCATAGCAGTAAATATCTCATTCATTCCTTCTCCTTGATTGGTTAGCTGAGCAGTATGGCGGCAAACAACCGTGTTAGCGAGGATGCTGATGTGATGGCATTGCTTGCCGCCAACAATGCGCTAAAACTTAGTTCTTATAAAACAATAAGATAGATTTGTTTTGTCGGCTAACGAAGAGAAAAAGTTCGATGAGACCCTATTTACCTGTTTTTTAGGGAATTTTAGGGTAAAATAGCGGCCATTTTTACGCTGGCTAGTTTAGCGACGGGCCAAATGGATTTTATTTTAACTTTTAGAGTAGAAATATGACTGATCTGACCAAATACAGAAACATTGGTATTTTCGCTCACGTAGATGCGGGTAAGACCACAACTACCGAGCGTATCCTCAAACTCACCGGTAAAATCCATAAGACAGGTGAGGTACATGACGGTGCGGCCACGACTGACTTCATGGAGCAGGAACAGGAGCGTGGTATTACTATCCAGTCTGCAGCGACGACTTGTTTTTGGGATGATCACCGTTTCAATATTATCGACACTCCCGGGCACGTTGACTTCACAATTGAAGTTTATCGTTCTCTGAAAGTCCTTGACGGTGGCGTGGGTGTTTTCTGCGCCTCTGGTGGTGTTGAACCTCAGTCAGAAACCAACTGGCGCTATGCTAATGAATCAGAAGTTGCTCGGGTTATTTTTGTTAACAAACTTGACCGTATGGGGGCGGATTTCTATCGCGTGGTAGATCAGGTTAAAGATGTATTGGGTGCCAATGCTTTGATCATGACGCTGCCTGTTGGTATCGAAGATGACTTTGTCGGCATCATTGATCTGATGGAAATGAAAGCCTGGATCTGGGACGAGAGCGGCGATCCACTGAGCTACGAAGTTGTTGATATTCCTGCTGAGTACAAAGAAAAAGCAGATGAGTATCGTGAGCAAATGGTCGAAATTGCGCTTGAGCAAGACGATGGCTTGATGGAAGCTTATCTGGAAGGCGAAATGCCATCGGTTGCTGACCTGAAACGTTGTGTTCGCAAGGGTACAATTGCGCTGGATATTTTCCCAACATATTGTGGTTCTGCCTTCAAAAATAAAGGTGTTCAGCCAATGTTGAATGCTGTTGTGGATTACCTGCCGAGTCCAACTGAAGTTAAACCACAGCCTGAAGTTGATCTGGATGGGAGTGAAACGGGTGAATTCGCTATTGTTGCCATAGACAAGCCTATGCGCGCCCTGGCGTTTAAGATCATGGATGACCGTTTTGGTGCTCTCACTTTTATCCGTATCTACTCAGGGACACTGAATAAGGGTGATA
>JAJRWO010000024.1 GCA_024276775.1 Gammaproteobacteria bacterium
CACGAGGGGGCTGCCATCAGTATCAAACTGTTTGAGCGCCTCCCCGGTCGCTAACATGCCTACCTGATTGACGCTCTCGACAATTGACTGCTCCGATTCCAGCATGCTCCCTTTCAGGGATACCTTGACTTGAATCGTCAGTTCGCCATTGGTTTGGGAAATAATTTGTGCTGTCATTTTGAGTCGCCTAATTTAATCAGGGTTAGGCATGTAATTTAGCATTAAAAGAAACATTATGATACGGTAGCACCCTTGCATACAAACATCAAGTCCATAGAACTGATGTAATTCGGGATGCTTTTGTTGGTTTTAATAATCTGTTTGAAATCGCCGAAAATGGACGAACTGGTGAGTGTTACGGTTGTGGGAGGCCAATTACTGCTTTTAGTTATTGGACAAATGGATACATGTATGCCTAACAAAACGTTCCAGCAGACAGTGCACATTTTGGTTCTTTTGTGCATTCCGCTACGCTTCATTATTTCACAAAAGCCCCAAATGGCGCACTGCCCCCCTGTGTCAGGATAGTTGTCGCTGCTATTGAATCACCTAATCATAAAGACAGGGGGCGGAAAAGAGTGAGTTATGCCACGTTATTCCGCAGAGAGAAAAGCAAGTGTGTTGAAGAAATTATTACCCCCGCACAACCAATCAGTGCCTGAAGTTTCTGAGCAGGAGGGGATTTGTCAAGGAACGCTGTACAATTGGCGAAACCAAGTCAAAGAAGGGGGAGCTACAGTGCCAGGAAGTGGAAAAACAAGCGAACAATGGTCAGCTGAATCGAAGCTTGCTGTTGTTATCGAGACGGCGCCTAAGAGTGAATCGGAGTTAAGTGGGTATTATCGATCAAAGGGACTCTATCCCGAGCAGGTCAAAGCCTGGCGTCAGGCCTGTATTAATAGTCAGTTGGTGCAAGGCGTCAGAGACAAACAAGAACAAGCCCAGGCGAAGAGAGATAAGAGAGAGATCAAAACCTTAAAGCAAGAGCTTGCTCGTAAAGAAAAAGCCCTGGCGGAGGCAGCAGCACTGCTGATACTGCGAAAAAAGTTCAATGCCCTCTGGGAGGAAAACGAGGCGAGTTAACGTCTCTTCCAGAGCGGAAAAAGATAGTAAAATGGGTGGCTGACGCGGTTCAAATTGGTGCCAGAAAAGGCCTAGCGTGTAAGGCCATCGGGCTCTCCATGCGCACGATCCAACGCTGGCAGGGGGATGGCGAAGTTAAGGCAGATAAACGCCCCCAAGCCAAACGCCCTGTGCCCGCGAACAAGCTCACCGAAGTCGAGCGTACTCTGGTGATTGAGATCTGTAACCGGTCGGAATACGCCAGCTTGCCACCGAGTCAGATCGTGCCCAAGTTGGCCGATCAAGGCGAATACATCGCTTCGGAATCGAGCTTCTACCGGATATTGAACAAGGCCGAACAGCTGAACCACCGAGGGCGAAGCAGAGCGGCGAGCATTCGAAAGGCACCCACCACGCACATTGCTCAGGACGCCAACGAAGTCTGGACTTGGGACATCAGCTACCTGCCGACCTTTGTGTGAGGGCTGTTCTACTACCTCTACTTGGTGGTGGATATCGACAGTCGCAAGATCGTCGGCTGGGAGGTTCATGAGAGCGAGACAGGAGAGCTTGCCGCTGAGCTGATGCAACGGGCCGTCTTGGCGGAGCAGTGCTTTAAAGAGCCGCTGGTGCTGCACTCGGATAACGGCGCACCGATGAAGAGCTACACCTTGCAGAGTAAGCTGGCTGACCTTGGGATCACGCCCTCACACAGCCGGCCTCGGGTGAGCAACGATAACCCCTATCTCGGAGTCGCTGTTTAGAACCCTGAAATACTGCCCTCAGTGGCCTAAAGATGGGTTTGCCACGCTGGACGATGGCAGAGCATGGGTGAGCCGCTTTGTCAGTTGGTATAACGGCGAGCACTGTCACAGCAACATAAAGTTTGTGACACCGGCACAACGTCACCGAGGGGAAGATAAGGCGATGCTCAAGAAGCGCGATAATATCTACCAATTGGCCAGAGCCAAACACCCGGAGCGGTGGTCGGGCAAGACACGGAACTGGAGTCCTGAAGGTGCAGTGACATTGAACCCGGAAAAAGAAGCAGCGTAACTAAAAAAGGCGACAACTATCTTGAAAAACGCCGCTTGTGATAACGGAAGGTATCAGCACGAGGGTATCATTATTTTAAAAGAACCCGTTAATCCTGCGCCTTTAGGCGGCGTGGTCATACGATCTGGAATTGTAAATACCTTTATGGTATGAGTGATGCTTCGTTTTAACGATGCCCTCGTACTTAAAGGTGCCGTCTGATAAGTGCCATCACTGCGTTACTTTGCCCGGAAAGAATAATCAGTCCTTTCCTTTGTCAGTCGCCTTGCGATAGCACTTGCCAGATTGTGCAGAGGCACCCAATCAGTTTTTGGAGGTGGTTGGTGAAGCAATTGTTATGATTTAGGCTTTTTGCGTGTTAACGGTTTATCACCGCTGTTTGATTTTTCAGTTTTAGGTTTGTATTTTTTTGGGGTTGGCCTTTCTTCACTAAATTTTGAAAGTCTAAGCAGCTTGCCAGCCACACGGGTTTTTTGCAAGTCCTGAAAAATATCCTTAGGCATACCTTCGGGCAGGTCAACCGTGCTGTAGTTATCATGAATATCAATACGACCGATGTGTTCGCTATCGAGCCCACCTTCATTGGCGATAGCGCCAACAATATTGCCCGGTTTAATTTTGTCGTGATGGCCTACTTCAATGCGATAACGTTCCATGCCTTCTTCTGCTGGACGCAATTTTTTTTGGCGATTAGATGTTGACCGTGACCTTTCGGAACGCGATGATCTTTCGGGACGTTCGCGTTGATTAAAGGCTTTCTTTTCGCGTGATTCCTGGGGTGGCTTGTTTTGCATTAGCAGCGGTTGCTTGCCTGGAACCAGTTTGGCCAATGCAGAGGCAATTTCTATGGCCGGAATGTTGTGTTCTTGCTGGTAGTTTTCCATTAATTTCTGAAAGAACTCCATGTCGTAACCGGCGCTCAAGGTGTCAGTAATACGCTGGTTAAAACGTTCGATACGCTTGTTATTAATGATGTCGTTGGAGGGGAGTTCCAGCTTTTCGATCTTTTGGCGCGTAGCGCGCTCGATGCTGCTGAGCATGCGTTGTTCACGCGGGGCAATAAAAAGGATGGCATCTCCCTTGCGGCCGGCGCGACCGGTACGGCCGATGCGGTGAGTGTAAGACTCGGTGTCGTAAGGGACGTCATAGTTGATAACGTGAGTAATGCGTTCTACGTCAAGTCCACGGGCGACAACGTCGGTCGCAACCAGGATGTCCAGCTTGCCTTTTTTGAGTCTGTCGACAGTACGTTCGCGCATTTTTTGATCTAGATCGCCCGTCAGTGGTGATGATGCGTAACCGCGTGCTTCCAGTTTTTCTGATAATTCAACGGCTGCATTTTTGGTGCGAACAAAGATGATCATGCCGTCAAAAGTTTCGGCTTCAAGCAAGCGGGTCAGGGCATCAAGTTTGTGATGGCCGCTAACCGTCCAGTAACGTTGTCGAATGGTTTCAGCCGTGGTGGTTTTAACCTTGATGGTGACATGTTCTGGGTCATTCAAATACTTGTTGGCGATTTTACGAATCACGGCAGGCATGGTGGCTGAAAATAAAGCGATCTGGCGTGTTGGTGGAGTTTGCTCTAACACCCATTCCACGTCATCGATAAAACCCATGCGTAACATTTCATCGGCTTCATCAAGTACGAGTGCACTTAAACCTTTTAATTTCAGTGTGCCTTTGCGCATGTGATCCATGACGCGCCCCGGTGTGCCGACAACGACATGCACGCCACGTTTTAGCTGGCGGATCTGACCATCATAGCTTTGACCGCCGTAGATGGGTGCAACGTGGAAGCCTTTCAGCTTTGATGCATATTTTTGGAAGGCTTCAGCCACCTGAATAGCCAGCTCGCGTGTGGGTGTCAGCACCAAAATTTGTGGTTCAAGCCTTTTTAGGTCGATGTTTGATATTAAGGGTAGGGCAAAGGCGGCCGTTTTACCTGTGCCGGTTTGTGCCTGGCCGATCAGGTCATTCCCTTTCAGCAGAAGAGGGATGGTTTCAGCCTGAATGGGGGAGGGTGTTTCGTAGCCCACCTCTTTTAGAATGTCAACCAGCGGCTGAATAAGCCCTAAATCGGAAAAGGGTGGGACAGAAATTTTTGTATCGGACATAGAGCGGCACCTTTGCAGCTTGTGGCAATAGGCGACACCCTTGGGAACCATTCGGAATGGAGCGGTCAACGAGAAAAAACTGCCGTAGTCAAGTTTTCCAATTATTCCTGGGCTTACGTTTAAACGACCACGCTGCTCGAATAATCAGAAAGCGACACTGAACGGGCTTTTCCTCAGATGATCGCTTAAGCCCGATGGGTTCATTGTATGAGCGGTAGCTATTGCGATAAATAACGGAGCCGGATTGTAGCATTTTTACTGTGTGAAAGCATGCTTTATTTTAGGGTTTGCTAATGCGCTCCAGATACATGGCGGTAGCGCCTGCAACGGCCAGAGGCATGACGATGAAGTTAACCACGGGAATCATGGTTAAAAACATGATGCTGCCACCAAAACTGAGGCTGCTAAAGCGATGTTGTTTTAGTGTTTGGCGTTGTTGTTGAAAACTGTGGCCGTGATTGGCCATGGGGTAGTCGAAATACTCCCTTGCCAGCAATGCTGCGCTAAATACCAGCCACAGAAAAGGGGCAATAATGTTCAGTACCGGGATGAGAAAAAGTATCAACAAGGGGATGGCGCGGCTGAGAAAATAACCCATCTTTCGCATTTCACTCCAAAGTGATTTCGGCGCGTCTTTAAGTGCTTGCTTTAAACTGATATCGCTGTTTTGAATTTCTCCCTTGAGTTCAAGCTCGACAGCCTCAGCCAACAGGCCATTGAATGGTGCGCAGATGAAATTGGCTAACAGGGTAAAACTGTAGAACATGGTGAGCAACAAAGTGACGGCAAATATTGGCCATAACAGCCACTCCAGCCAGTCAAAACCTTGCGGCAGAATTTCAGTCATGTAGGCATCAAAATAAGTGCTCGCTAACCAGATACCACCACTGAACAGGATGATGTTGACTAATAAAGGGACGAGCACAAAGCGGCGCAGGCGACGCCGGCGAATCAGATTAAAGCCTTTGACGACGTATGCCGGGCCGATGAATGGGTTCATGAATAAATTCCTTGTTTGTTTGAATAGCCCTGACGTGCCAGTAAGGCACTGCCATAGGCTGCTTCTTGATATTGTGTTTCCAGCATGGTCACGCCGAGTAAATATTGGCGTATTTTAGTCCATGCCGAGTTAGCGCTGCCACCACCGGCGCTGCGAATATTGGTGGGGTAAGGTGCACCCAGTTCTGCGAGCAACTGGTATCCCTGTTGCTCGATTCGGGCCATACCTTCGAGCATGGCTTGAAAAAATACGATGTCATTGTCTGGGCGTGGCGACAGACAAGGTGGCTTGCGACTGTCAGCAATAGGGAAACGCTCGCCTGAATGGATCAGTGGGTAATAGTTGAGTCCACTGGCACGGTCTGGTGTTAATTGCGCTGTCATCTCGGTTAATTGTGACTGGCTAAAGTAGTGTCGCAATACTGCACCACCACTGTTTGAGCTACCGCCCACTAACCATTGGTCAGCCAGCGGTTGGGAATAAACACCGTGTTTGGGTGAAAATATAGGCCGGTCGCTAATCACCTTCATCACCAGGCTGGAACCTAGCGAGGTGACGGCTTCACCGATTTGACTGGCGCCTGTGGCGATGAAGGCTGCTGTGCTGTCGGTAGTGCCAGTAACTACCTGTGTTGCCAGTGGCAATTTAAACTGCTGGGCAATTTGCGGGCTAATTGTTGCAATGGCAGTGCCGGGTTGGTAGACCCTGGGCAGAATTGTCTGATTCACGCCCAACTGTTCCAACCATGCGGGCCAGCATTTATTGATGACATCAAAACCCAACTTGAGGCAATTATTGGCATCGCTAATGCCCCACTGGCTGCTCAGTTTGCCAACAATCCAGTCGGCTTGATGCAGAGCGTGTTTTACCAGGGGGCCGGGTTGAAGATACAATAATTTTGCCAGCGCCGATGTTGCCCCATGGGCGGCTGATTGCCGCGGGGCTACTTTGTCAATGCGTAACGCTTCGACCTGGCTACGGCCATCGTTGTACATCAGAGCCGGGGTGAGTGGCTGACCCTTGGCATTGGTCAACAGCAGGGTGCCAGATGTCGCATCCACAGCGATACTCTTTACTGATTCAACTTGAATTTGAGTCAGCAGGTCATACATGGTTTTTTGCACGGCTTGCCACCAGATAGTGGCCTCTTGTTCCGTGCGATTGCCATCTTGAATGGGCGCTGCCATTGAAGTGCTTGCCTGGGCAACGGGATGGCCGTCGTCATTGATGGCGATAGCACGGCAGCCCGAGGTGCCCAGGTCGATGCCAATGAAGAGCGCTTGGCTCATTCAGTGACCTTTACTAGGGCAGGGTTACTGGGGTCGGGGGAATCCAGTCTGGACTGCGATGCTCGGCGACCACGGTGGTATAGATACCACCGCGGACATTGAAAACCCCCGTCAGGCGCATAAAGCGAGGTTGAGTGGCTGCCACCAGGTCGCTGAGAATATCGTTGGTGACCTTTTCGTGGAAGGCACCTTTTTCGCGGAATGACCACATGTACATTTTCAGCGCCTTAAGTTCGACGCATTGTTTGTCAGCCACATATTCGATTTTGAATGTGGCAAAGTCAGGCTGGCCTGTTTTGGGGCAAAGGCAGGTAAACTCAGGCACATCAATGCGGATGGTGTAATCACGCTCGGGCATTGGATTGTCGAATGTTTCCAGTTCTTTTGTTGATTTTGTTGACATATTTATTAAAACTCAATAAGTTAGCGGATATTCATGAATTAGATTGTTGGTATTGCCAGTCTGGCTTCAGGCCTCAGGTCTGGTATGATCGAACGGTATTTTAACGCGAAGTGGCTAGCGTTTCATCTGAAGGTTATTACGAATGCGTCTAAAACATATTAAATTGGCGGGTTTTAAGTCGTTTGTTGACCCCACCATCATTCCCATGCCCAGCAATATGATTGGTATTGTTGGCCCGAATGGCTGTGGTAAATCCAATACTATTGATGCAGTTCGTTGGGTGATGGGTGAAAGCTCGGCCAAAAATTTGCGGGGTGACTCCATGACGGATGTCATTTTCAATGGCTCTACTACGCGTAAACCGGTGGGGCAGGCAACGGTTGAATTAGTGTTCGAAAATACTGAGGGCAAGTTAGGGGGTGAATATGCCTCTTACAGCGAGATCTCTGTTAAACGCCAAGTGACGCGTGACGGTCAGTCCAATTACTATTTGAATGGTTCACGCTGTCGGCGTCGTGATATTACCGACATCTTTCTTGGCACTGGTCTGGGACCACGCAGCTATGCCATCATCGAACAGGGCACTATCTCTCGTCTGATTGAAGCCAGGCCAGAAGAACTGCGTGTCTTTATTGAAGAAGCCGCTGGTATTTCCAAATATAAAGAGCGGCGTCGCGAAACCGAAAATCGTATCAAACACAGTCGTGAAAACCTGGCGCGTATTAGTGATCTGCGTGAAGAACTGGGTAAGCGTTTGGCGACGCTGCAGCGTCAGGCCAATACGGCAGAAAAATACAAAGGTCTTAAGGAAGGAGAACGTAAGCTCAAGGCCGAATTGTTGGCGCTGAAATTTTCTAGCCTGGATAATACCGTGCAAGCGCGTGATAAACAGATTCAAACCCAGGAAACGGCTTTGGAGGCTCAGATTGCCGAACAGCGCGGCATTGAAGCGGCGATTGAGTCGCAACGTGAACGTCAAACAGAGAGTAATGAAAAATTTAATCAGGTTCAGGGTCGTTATTATACCCTGGGGTCTGAGATCGCTCGCCTGGAACAGACGATCCAGCATGTCAACGATACCCGCTTGCAGCAGGAACGCGATATGCGTGAGGTGGAAGAGGCCTGGATCGAGGCCACTGAGCATTTTCAAAACGATCGTACTGCTTTGGAAGAGTTGGCCATGTCGCTTGAGGCCAATGAAGAAGAATTGTTGCTTTATCGCGATAAAGAAAGTGAATCTTCGGCAATGTTGGCTGCGGCGGAAGAATCAATGCAGAACTGGCAGCAGCAGTGGGATGAGTTTAATCAAACCTCATCGGAACATATTCGTGTTGCCGAGGTAGAAAAGACCCGGATTCAACATCAGGAACAGAGCCTCAGTCAACTGAATCAACGTATCCAGCGGATTGATGATGAGCTTAGTCTATTATCGCCAGGCAGTCTTGAAACAGAGATTGAAGCGCTGCAGCAAACGCGTGATCAGCATGAAGAACAGCTGGGCCAGTTGCGTCATGAAGTAGAGCAACAGGCCGAGCAGATTCAACATGAGCGTGAACATAGTCAAACGCTAAGTAGCGAACTGGATGCAGAGCGCAGTCGTCAGCAAAGCATGCGCGGCCGTCTTGCTTCGCTTGAAGCCTTGCAGCAGCAGGCCTTGGGTAAAGGGAATCACAAAATCAACGCCTGGCTCAAATCCAAGGGACTGGATAATGCCAGCCGACTGGCACAGAACATCCGTGTAGAGTCGGGTTGGGAACAAGCGGTTGAAGTTGTGCTTGGGCTGAACCTTGAGTCGGTATGTATTGAAGGCATGGATGCCGTGGCCAGAGCCTTGAGTGACCTTGATCAGGGCGCCTTAACTGTTTTTGATACACAAGCAGCGACTGTCGCTGTCGGGATTGGTTCGGCGGGCATCGCCTTGTTGGACAAAGTAAGGTCAGATTATTCCATGGCTTCGTTTCTAGGCGGTGTTTACGCCGCTGACTCGCTTGAACAGGCTTTGTTGCTGCGTGGTCAAATCAAAGCCAATGAATCGATTATTACCCGTGATGGTATTTGGCTGGGGCGCGACTGGTTGCGCGTTGCGCGTGACTTTGACGAAAAAGCCGGTGTTTTGCAGCGTGAGCAGGAATTGAAGACTCTCGAAGCGGATATAGAAGAAACAGCGGTGCGGGTTGAAGCGTTGCAGGAAACCTTGCAACAAAGCCGTGCCCGGCAACAGGAATTTGAACACGGCCGAGAAGCGCTGCAAAGTAGTTTGAACCAGATCACTCAGTCCAAGGCGCAGATAGAGTCACAATTGAGCGCCCGCCAGGAAAGATTGCAACAATATCATAACCGCAAACAGCGGCTTGAAACCGATATAGGCGATCTGCGCCAGCAACGCCTGGTATCTGAAGCGTCACTATCGGAAATGCGTGCTCGTCTTGATGAAGCGCTTTCCAAGACTGAAAATTTTGAGCAAACCCGCCATGACTTGAATCAGCAGCGCGATGAGCGACGTCAGCGTCTTGAACAATGCCGTCAGCAGGCGCGTGAAGATCGTGAACGTGGCCATGAGATAGCGCTGAAACTACAGTCAATACGTGCTCAGCTGGACGGCACGCAACAACGCTTTGAGCGTATGCAGGGGCAGTTAAGTCATTTGGAACGGCGTCGTGATGAACTGAAAGGCCAACTACAGGGTGACGCTAATCCGCTTGAAAATATGAATCTCGAACTGGCCGCGCAGTTGGCAAAGCGTCTGGCGGTTGAAGAAGGGTTGCAGTTGGCTCGTCGCACCGTTGAAGAGCTTGATCATGCCATGCGTCAGTTGAATAATGAACGAAACCAGGCAGAGCAGCGGTCTCAGCAGATTCGTTCTGACCTTGAAAAACAGCGCATGGACAGTCAGGAATTCAGAGTTCGTTGCCAGACAGTTGAGGAACAGTTTGCCGAAACCGGCTTGGTCATGCAGGAAGTTTTGGTGCCGTTACCGGCTGATGCCAGTGAGCAGCAGTGGCAGCAACAGGTGAGCGAGACGGGTCAACGCATTCAGCGTCTGGGGGCTATTAATCTCGCTGCGATTGAAGAGTTTAAAGAACAGTCTGAACGTAAAACGTATTTGGATAAGCAGAACGAGGATATTACCGATGCCCTAAATACCCTCGAAAATGCCATTCGCAAAATTGATAAAGAGACCCGTACCCGCTTCAAAGACACTTACGATAAAGTTAACGCAGGGGTTAAAGAATTATTTCCACGCCTGTTCGGTGGTGGCCATGCCTATCTTGAACTGACCAGTGATGATCTACTGGACACAGGGGTCGCGGTAATGGCGCGCCCTCCGGGTAAGCGTAATTCAAGTATTCATCTGCTTTCAGGTGGTGAAAAGGCGCTGACTGCGGTAGCGCTGGTGTTTTCAATCTTCCAATTGAATCCGGCACCCTTTTGTATGTTGGATGAGGTAGATGCACCACTCGATGAGGCTAATGTCGGTCGTTTTTGCAAAATGGTTAAAGAAATGTCTGAGAAGGTTCAGTTTATTTTTATCACACATAATAAAACCACGATGGAAATGTCTGAACATCTCATCGGTGTCACCATGCATGAACCGGGTGTTTCACGCATGGTAGCGGTTGATGTTGAAGAAGCAGTTCAGTTGGTTGGTTAAATCAATAATTTTACGAAACGGATAGTGTAAATGGATTCTCTGTTAATTGTACTTATTGTGATTGGTGTCGTCATGATCCTGGCAGGTATCGCCAGGATGCGCAGTAAACGTCGTCATAGTTGGGATGAAATTGATCACAGTGTTTTGTTTTCCAAGGACGACCACGATGTTGATATGGTTGTCTCCAGTGCTGTTGTTGTGGATGCTGAAAAAAAGCCTGAGTCTGACCCGCAACAATTTGATGATTTGGTGGCAGAGAAAGGGGGTGCAGCCCCTGAGACGTTGGCTATTCGCGTTGAAGATGAGCGTGACGAACAGTCAAATCAACCCGATTCAGTGGGCGAACGGGCGCGCTCTATGCTTGGAAAATTACGCGGCGAAGCCAAGGACGATGAGGCGACTGACGTGCCAGCGGCGAGTAAAAAATGCTATAAAAAGGGTGCGCCGGATAAAGTGATCGTGCTCAATGTAATGGCGAGACAAGGACGAACCTTTGTTGGCAAAATGCTGGTGGATGCGATTCAAGGCGTTGGCATGGAGCACGGTGATATGCAAATTTTTCATTACCAAACGGCGACTGGCCCGACCTTTAGTTTAGCGAGCATGATGCAACCGGGTATCTTTGATCTTGATAATGTTGACACTATCTCAACGCCGGGTATTAGCCTTTTTATACAAATGCCAAATGCTAATGCGGATGGTTTGTCTGATTTTGATACCATGCTTGCAACCGCTCAACAACTGGCACAAAAACTCGGTGGTGAATTAAGAGATGAAAGCCGCAGCGTATTAACCCGCTCTGCCATTGAACAGACCCGACAGCAAATTGCCGAGTATGACTGCAAGTGGTTAGATAACCGCTGAGGGGTGGGAATGAGATAACGTTTGCAAATGGCGCTTTGGTTTGCTGTCTATTGGATATTCTGATTGAGAAAACGTGCCAATTCTGGTAGTCTGCCCCCCCGTCTTGATCATGTTTTTTTTCCCGCGGCGCAGGTTTTCATAACGATATGACTAAATTTATTTTTGTCACTGGTGGGGTCGTATCTTCCCTGGGTAAGGGGATCGCCTCAGCCTCACTGGCAGCAATTCTTGAAGCAAGGGGGCTTAATGTCACCCTGCTTAAACTCGACCCTTACATCAATGTTGATCCCGGCACCATGAGCCCGTTTCAACATGGTGAGGTCTATGTGACTGAAGATGGTACTGAGACCGATCTTGATTTAGGTCACTACGAGCGCTTTGTGCGCACAACCATGGGCCGGCGCAATAACTTCACCACCGGTCGTGTTTACGAAAATGTGATTCGCAAGGAACGTCGTGGTGATTACCTCGGTGGCACTGTACAGGTGATTCCGCATATCACGGATGAAATAAAGCGTCTGATTATGGAGGGTGCCGAGGGTGCCGATGTAGCCATGGTTGAGATCGGCGGTACGGTAGGTGATATTGAATCATTGCCGTTTCTGGAAGCGATTCGTCAGATTGGCGTAGAGCTTGGTCGCGACCGTGTGCTGTATATGCACTTAACCCTGCTGCCATATATTCCGACTGCAGGTGAACTGAAAACAAAGCCAACCCAGCACTCGGTTAAAGAGCTGCGCTCCATCGGCATTCAGCCCGATGTGTTGTTGTGCCGCGCCGAACAGTCGGTGCCGGCCGAAGAGCGACGCAAAATAGCCTTGTTCACCAATGTGGCTCAGCGTGCGGTGATTGAATGTATTGATACCGACACCATTTATAAAATTCCACGTTTATTGCATGAGCAGGGGTTGGATGAAATTGTTATTCAGCGCCTGCATCTTGATGCCGGTGCCGTGGACTTGTCTGACTGGGATCAGGTGGTACACAACCTGGCTCATCCCGAGCATGAAGTGAAGATTGCCATGGTTGGCAAGTACATGGATTTGACTGAGGCCTACAAATCGTTGACCGAATCTTTGA
>JAJRWO010000247.1 GCA_024276775.1 Gammaproteobacteria bacterium
CAGATAGGCCTGACGACCGGCAATCACTGCATGTTTCATGGCCGTTGCCATCACCACGGGCTGTTGAGCGCAAGCAATGGCCATGTTCATCAATACACCATCACAACCCAGTTCCATCGCCAAGGCTGCATCAGAAGCGGTACCAATTCCGGCGTCGACTAACACCGGCACCGACAGTTCTTCAACAATGGAACGAATATTATAGGGGTTACAAATTCCCAGCCCCGAGCCAATCGGGCCCCCTAGCGGCATGACCGCTACACAGCCCAAATCTTCCAGTTTTTTAGCAATGGTTAGGTCATCAGTGGTATAAACCATGACGTCAAAACCATCCTTCACCAGCACTTCAGCCGCCTTTAGGGTTTCAACCACATCGGGAAACAGGGTTTTCTGATCCGCCAGTACTTCCAACTTGACCAGTGTGTGGCCATCCAGCAACTCACGCGCCAAGCGACAGGTCCGTACGGCATCTTTAGCGTTAAAACAACCGGCGGTATTGGGTAGAATGGTGTATTTGTCCATCGGCACTACATCAAGCAGGTTCGGTTCGTCCGGATTCTGGCCGATGTTGGTACGACGAATCGCGACGGTGATAATGTCAGCATTCGAGGCCTCAGTGGCCAAACGGGTCTCTTCCAGGTCTTTGTATTTACCCGAACCGACCAATAAGCGGGAGTGATATTCAACACCGGCAATGATAAGAGGATCACGACCAGCGGTTTGAGCGGCATTCAACATGTAAGTTCCTGTGTGCAGAGGTAAAACGAAAACGACGATTATAGCTCGTTGAAGCCTGGGGAACGAGCACGCAATAACGTGCCCACTCCTAACCACCACCAATAGCATGAACGATTTCAAGCTTATCACCCGGCTGTAGCGAGTGGTCGGCATAGGTGCTGCGCGGTACAATTTCAAGATTTATCTCAACGGCCAGGCGACGCCCCACCAGGTTCATGGCGTCAAGTAACTGCGCTACGGTATATTGCTCCGCCACTTGGCGTGGCTCACCGTTTACAAAAATTTCCATATATTTCTACTTGGGTTGTGATTAAACAATCGTGATTTTACTATAGTTTTACACACTATATTTGCTCGCATGCCTAGAGCAAGGGTAATATACCGTTTAAAACTATCACTGAAAGTGCCGCTAAATCTATGAGGGAGAATTAGCTTCGCTGGCTTTTTCAATTGTTTGAATAAAACCGCACGCTCGAAAAACAATTAAACAATCCATTGCAGTACAAAGAGATAAATTTAAACCCTGAATACGCTTCAATTAAACTGCCTATATTTATTGAATTTAATGCTTTGATGACCGCCGGGAAAAACATGATCAACATCCGCTATAGCCTCAAAATCATCTGCCTATCGCTAGTATCTGCATTGCTCATCGCTTGCGGTGGCGGTGGCGGCGGCGGTGGAAGCCCCAGTGATAATGGCGCAGATGCAGGCTCGGGTTCGGGCGCACCGGCTATCAATTTCGCCGCTGCCGGATCTATTACCGAATACCAGTTTCTTCGCAGTGTCGATTATAAATTTACCAACGCCGCCGCCAGCCCCACCAACCCAAACAGCACCGTTTCATATGCCAGCAGCAATACATCCATCGCCACTGTTAACGAATTTACAGGTGAAGTGACTATTCCAAAAGAGGGCGTTACAGGCACTGTTCTCATTACTGCCTCAGTGACCGCTGAAGGCAGTTACGACGCAGGATCAAACAGCTACACACTGGTCGTCACCAACGAAGTCCCCTTTACCGCTTGGGTGGGCAGTAACGATGCCGAGGTTAGTCTGGCTGATGCAACATCAGGACTACAGTTCTACAGCCATGCCGACAGAAACTGCCGAGGCTGTACCGATGGGTATTCCATCAATTTGACCGGCACAGATTTCACCGACCCCACGGCAAACCTGAATGACGTGACCTACTACACGTTAGAAAGCAATGGCCAACCCAGTGATCCAGCGACCGTTTCGCTGCAACGATTTTCGGGCCGCACCAGCCATGACTTAATCGCCTTTGACAATCGACTGTGGCTGGTTGGCGGCATTAACGATGCAGCACAAACCGATATCTGGTCAAGTTACAACGGCCAGATTTGGACCGAAGAAACAAATAACGCCTTTTTTATCGGCGCGGGTATTTATGACCACCAAATGATCAATGTAAATGATGTCAGAATGATATTGATTGGTGGCCGAACAGCCGGTCTAACACTCAATAACTGGGTTTATACCAGCCCGACGGGGACAGGAGGCAGTTGGAACGTAGGTGCTGACCTAAAAACCTTGTTTGGCAACCGCTACGATCACCAGGTCAGTGAGTTCAACAGCCAATACTGGATAACCGGGGGCTTTAATGGCAGCACCAATCTCAATGACACTTGGAGATCATCGGATGGTTTGATCTGGACTCAGGCCACGCCAGCCACTACATATACAGCCCGACAACAGCATCAAACAGCGGCCTTTAACGGCAAGTTATGGTTAATCGGTGGTTATGATGGCAGCTTTCTAAATGATATCTGGTCATTTGACGGCAATGGCTGGACAAAAGAAACTGACTCTGCCCCTTTCTCTGCACGCCGGGGTCATAAACTCACCGCCTTCAATAATAAGCTGTGGCTGATTGGCGGCTTCAACAGGCTTGCCGGAGGGGGTGTATTAGCTGATATATGGTCATCCAGTAACGGTATCAACTGGACGCAAGAAACCGCCGCCGCACCTTTTGGGCCTCTGTTTGAACACAGCATCGCTGTTTTTAACAATCGCCTGTGGCTGGCAGGGGGAAGGTCCAGCGCCGGACTAAGATCCTATAGCAATGAGGTCTGGTCATCTGCCGATGGCCGCAACTGGGTGCTGGAAAACAGCCCTTCCGGATTCGCTGGCCGTAGCAATATGCAAGCCCATTCGTTTGCCAATAAATTATGGTTTTTTGGTGGTGAGGCAGACATGATCAATAACGACATTTGGTCAAGCACAAACGGCATTAGCTGGTCAGAACAAGATAACTCGGCCGCCTTTTCTGCACGCACCCAACACCAAATCGCTGAGCTAAATGGCACTTTATGGTTAAGCGGTGGCCAGAAACCCACTAACGGTGACAACCTGAATGACATCTGGTTTTCAAACAATGGCACAGACTGGACTCGCCAAACAAACTCTGCCGCGTTCCAAGCCCGCAGCGGCCACCAAATGTTCAGTACTGATGGCCGTCTATGGATTATCGGCGGCAGGCAAGACAGCAGCCGTTATCTAGATGATGTCTGGTCAAGCA
>JAJRWO010000248.1 GCA_024276775.1 Gammaproteobacteria bacterium
AACAGTCCAGGCATTAGCTAGACTCCATTCCAGATTCATGAAACTGTATCTGAGGTAATTGCTAATTTTCGCGTTACCCATCAAGTTCTCAGACCCCCAAACTTCATCAGCACGAAGTCCGCCCCCCCAAGCAGTGCGCAGTGCATCTGTCAAACTGACATTATGTTGAAAACCAAACTCATAGCGATGAGTGTAGCGACTGAAATCTATCGGTATAGGATCGAGAACAAGGTCAAAGCCCCCAACTTGAACTCCCAATGGAAAATTCAAGGTTGTAAAAGCTTCTGAGTTACGCTGAAAAATATGATAGAACTGCACAGACAGGCTTTCATCGACACTCTGTCGTCGTTCCCATTTAATTTTCTGTTGGTGATTAAGCATCGTCTTTTCGCGCTGTGGAAACATAGGAAATTTACTTTGCACTTCTCTCGGCCCAGTGCCAAGCCCCGCCTCAAAACTAATCGTATCGATTGTAGTCAAACTGTAATCCGCACGAACAGAGAATCTTTTAGTTTGTTTGCTATCGTATCTTCCAGCAAAACCATCATCCTCCACAACACCTGCGGCCACACGATAATCAAACTTTTCTGCCCCACCTACGTGGCGAAAAAAGACTTCTCTCACGCCACCGTCACCCATATTGATTTTGACTGAGCTATCCTCAAACACCGGATTACGCGTAATAATATTAATCACACCAAGAAAGGAATTGGCACCATAACTGGCCGAATTAGGGCCTCGTACCACTTCAATTCTGTCAATATCATCAATGGTAATAGGCAATGTTGCCCAGGGAACCCCGCCATAAGCAGTGGTATAAACCGATACGCCATCAATTAAAACCTGTATTTGGCGGGCATAACGATCAGTCGACATGTGATAACTCACTGTGGGTGTACTGCCATCGTTATAACCAACAATAAAACCCGGTACCAAGCGAAATAACTCAGGAATCTCGCGAGCACCCGAAGCATCAATCATGCGCCTATCAATGACAGTGACGGCCATAGGTGTTTTATTCACCGATTGCGACATTCGTGTTGCCGACATCACCACCGGCACTTCGTCCCAAAAGATCTCTTCAGACATAGGCGGCTCTTCTTGAGCCTGCAGCTGTTCAGATAAAATAGTCAGGCTACAAAACAGACCCAAAGCGATCACGTGGCGACTAAACAGTTGGTATGAACTCATCCTGAACAGCCCCATTAAGTCTCGTGAAGGATTATACTCATTAATAAACCGATACTATGAATTAGAAAACAACCAACAGCAGAGATTAAATTCGATGCAGATCAACGCTAACATCAACCAAGGCTCGACCCAATAACTGTACCTCACCGTGGTACCGTTCATCGCCGGTTGAGGCAAACTCAAACTCAAACACTCGCAACAATGAAAGCCCCCCGGCGCGATTGCGCTTAAAACCCACCCGCTTCAACATCACGCTCTGATCCAACAACTGCAAGTCCAACTCAAGGCAATGACGCTTGGCAATAGCATAAGCCTGCTGTTTGATTCCCATGCTATTCCACCAGAATACAGCCAAAAAGGCTAAACCAATCCAAATGAATAGATCAAACAGATCAGTGGCCATTTAAATACAGAATCTAATAAGTCAGGCAAAAAATCACTTTACATCAATGATCAATCGCTCACTCGGCAGCCCAAAAAGGCCATTATGTCGATGATTCATTTGCCACTGAAAAGGATATTGTCCCGCTTCAAGCGGTGCCTGAATATTAAACCGAAAAACAGCATACTCTCCTGGCGCAACCGTATCAGCAGGACCAATAGCAACACTGCCCACTGCCCAGGCCAAACTATCCGAAACTAAAGTGACTAAAGATATATCACCCACATGCCAGGCAAGTTTGCTAACGTTTTTAAACTGCACCACCACTTCATGTCTTTCACCCAGCAACATAGTTTGAGGGACTTTCTGGTAAACAAACTCTGAGCCGTATAAAAAGTTTGCATCGCCAGAAACCACGACATTCACGGCCACAGAAAGATCACCAAAAAAAGTATTATTTTGTCGCATCTGCCATTGAAAAGGATATACGCCAGCATGTTCAGGTGCTGTAAAGCTCGCACTGAAACGAGCAATCTCACCGGGTGCAACATGGGCTTCAGAATCAAGTTCAATATTATCCAATCCCCAGACACCCCGTTTAAGTGCCACAAGCTGAAACCCTGCGGCTCGGCTCCAGGCTGTTTCTCCCGTATTTTCAACACGAAAATCAGCGTTAAAGGACTGTCCGGCAGCCACCTCCCCCGGAACAAGCTGCATGACAATACGCGCCTGTTTATCGGAGTATTCGATTCGAACAGGCTTAGCCACAGCCACCTCACCAAAAGGTTTACCATCAGCCCCTTGTAATTGCCAACTTAGCTGTGCCGTTCGAGTTGATGCCGGGGCGGTCAAATAAAAATCAATCACTACAGACTCCCCTGGCGCAACAGGTTTATCGAGCGCACCTGCCATGTCAACGATACCCCACGCCTTTCTCAGCCCCCTCTCAGACCAGATAATACGATAACCCTTTTTAGCACTCCAAACTTTTGTGCCAACATTTTTATACTCAATATTCACATTATATCTTTGACCACTGACCATGTAATCAGCCACATCAAGAGATATCAGTTTTGAATGATCAGAAACCTCGGCTAACACCGGAACTGCATTCAAAACAAGGTATAAAAAAAACAAACGAGAAAGTGATTTAATCAATGTCATGAGCCTACCCTAGTATCTACACACAGAAAACTGTACCCGGAAACAGCCTTCAACACCACACTCCCTCATTCCTAAGTGATAATTTTACTGCAAATAATAAAAAAATCTGGAGATAACAGGTCAACCTATTTTCGGGCTGCCCCTTTAACCATCAGTAAAGGGGATAGCTTTATTTTCTAAATTTTTCCAAAGCGTTAGTTACACTGAGGATAAGCTGCTCCTGCCTGATAGGCTTGAGTAACAATTCAATCGCGCCGGACATATTAACCTTTTCCTCATGCTTGCTATCAATATAAGCACTCAGGAATATAAATGGAATATTTGCCTTTTTAATCTCCGCAGCCAAGGCCAGGCATCCATTTCAGGCATGTCGATATCAAGAATAACCAGATCAACAATGCCTTTCTTCGTGGCCGCCAATGCTGCCAACGAAGATTCAAATGCAAGCACGTTATAACCCTGCTTTGTCAGAATTCTTTCCATCAACCTCATAATGTCCGCGTTATCGTCGACCACTAAAATACATACACTCATTGACACAACCTCTTCAAACCCAGCAAAATATTAAATTATTTATTATTTCATAATTTTATTATATTCGAATTAAATATACAAGATGTATTACAAAAAGACCAAAATACTCGGTACATCTGCATGCAAATTAATAAACACCAGAATTCTCAAGCACAATTATTCAGAAAGATCACTTGATATTGGTCGATGTTAAACCCATAATTCCTCTCCCTTTTCTCCAAGGACACCGGATTCCATGTGGTTCAAAAATTTACGCCTGTATCGCCTGACTAAACCGTTCACCCTCTCTGCTGAGGCATTACACGAGCAATTGGCAACCAAGGAGTTTCATCCTTGTGGCAATATTTCTCCCTTCAGCTATGGCTGGGTCTCACCACTGGGAAAGCATGGCGAACTACTGACTCACGCAGCCAACGGTTACATCATGCTCTGTGCCCAGCGTGAAGAAAAAGTCTTACCGGCTAGCGTGGTGCGTGAATACGTGACTGAAAAGGTGACGGCCATTGAGGAAGAACAAGCACGCACGGTACGTCGCAAAGAGCGTGACCAGATTAAGGACGAGGTATTACTGGACTTATTACCCCGAGCTTTTAGCCGCTCTACCCGCACCTTTGCTTATCTGGCACCCAAGGATGGCTGGCTGGTGGTGGATGCAGCCTCAGCCAGTAAGGCCGAAGACCTGGTGAGCCTGTTGCGTGAAAGCCTGGGCGGCCTGTCGGCGGTGCTGCCGTCGGTGAACAATGCACCCGCTCAGGCGTTAACCCAGTGGCTGAGTAACCAGGCCGCGCCGACTGGCTTTGTCATCGAGGACCAGTGTGAATTACGTGACCCCAAACAGGAAGGTGGCGTGGTGCGCTGCACACGCCAGGACCTTGCTGCTGAGG
>JAJRWO010000249.1 GCA_024276775.1 Gammaproteobacteria bacterium
AGCCTTGGGCTCTGTTTCACCGCCATTAACAGACAACTGCCAGCCTTGATTTTCACCTTGATAGCGGGACATCACTTTTAACCGCGACACCGAAGCAATACTTGGCAAGGCCTCACCACGAAAACCGAGACTGGTAAGGTGGCTCAAATCATCAAAATTGGCAATCTTACTCGTGGCATGGCGACTCAAGGCCAGGTTCAAATCATCATGGTGAATTCCGCTGCCGCTATCGCGGATGCGAATCAGGGCAATGCCGCCCTTTTCTATTTCCAAATCTACTTGGACGGCACCCGCATCAAGGCTATTTTCAATCAGTTCTTTAACAACTGATGAAGGACGCTCAACCACTTCACCAGCAGCAATCTGGTTAGCAAGATTCGTAGAAAGGAGATGGACACGCTTCACAAAAATTTCCAATCCGGCAAAAAAATCAAGCCTGATTATACGTGAAAGTGAGTCGACTGAGGGGCTTTAACTATCCCGAGTTGGGATCTGTAGAACCTGACCAATTCGAAGCCGGTCTGATTTAAGGCGATTGGCCACACGCAAAGTCTTAAGGCTGATATGATACCGCGACGCAATGGTTGAGAGTGTTTCACCACGCTCAATCACATGCTCAAGCGCCGTCATACGGCTGCTCGACGGAGGGTTGGCAACAAAATAACCGCGAATACCTGACATCATCGCCTCAGCAAGTTTTTGCTGATAGCGACTGGAACGCAAATTCCGCTCTTCTGCAGGATTTGAGATAAATGCCGTTTCAACTAAAATGGAGGGGATATCGGGGGACTTCAGCACGGCAAAACTGGCCTGCTGCACAGTTGCTTTGTGCATTCTGGCAACGCTCTTAAGCCCGCTGATCATTTTACTGCCCGCTTCAAGACTGTCTTCAATGGTAGCGCTCTGCGACAGATCCAGCAGTACTGAGGCCAGCATATCGTCCTTATCATCCAAACTGACCCCGCCCACCAGATCGGAGGCATTTTCACGATTCGCCAATAACCTGGCGGCCTCACTGGTGGCCCCCCTCTGGGACAGCACATAAACAGACGCTCCTTTGGCACGTTTATCCGAAAAGGCATCGGCATGAATCGAAATAAAGAAGTCTGCCTTGTGCCTGCGTGCCTTTTCCTTGCGGTCAGCCAGCTTGATAAATGTATCGTCATTACGAATCATCAATGGCCGCATACCCTTTTCTTTTATGATCAGCTTTTCCAGTTTACGAGCGATAGCCAGTACCACATCTTTTTCATATGTGCCCTTGTGCCCCTCGGCACCGGGGTCTATGCCGCCATGGCCCGCATCAATGGCAATAATAATGTTGCGCTGTTGCTTAACAGGCAGCTGTTTTTTCTTAGCGGTGAGGACCACAGGCTTTTTCAGTGGAGCCAGACTCATAACAGGCGCCGGTTTTAGCGCTGCTGCCGTGGTTATCCGTTGAACAGATTTGGACGGCTTACCCATCAACTCAACAACCAATCGGTGGCCTTTACCAGCCGCAGGTTTTAGTAGATAAACCTTGCCTTTAGGCGGCTGTTTCAGCTCAATGACGATGCGCAGGTCATTGCCATTACGAATACCGGAGCGAATTCTCTTAATAGCGGTGTTGGCGAAATTGAGTTTAGGTTGATGACCTATACTAGCGACATCAATCAAATCAACAACCAAGCGGTCAGGCTTGGAAAGAGAGAAGTATTTATACTTCAGCGGGCCACTCAGATCTAACACCAGCTTGGTCTGAGCATCATGTTGACCAACACGCAAGGTGTTGTATTTAAAAGTATTAGCAGCCCAACTGGCGCTTGCAGGCAGCAAGCAGAACAGCAGCAGGCAGATTATTTGCCGCATTACACGATTCATTATTGTCATTTTTCCTCGAGGCACCAGAGTATTCCTCAAAAATCATTTTTGTTTTCTCATATTTTCCATGAAGATACAACATCTTTCTAGAAAAAAGACCCGTTAACTCACCTTTACCCTTGTTTTTTTCGTCAACAAGCAAAAAACCTTTAACCTAAATTTTGTAAACACCATCACCCACAGGGTTTAGGTGGCGAATGAAACACCGATACTTCATAGGGTGAGGGCTTTGCTTTAGCCTGAAAAAGTTAAACCGTAAAACGCGACACAGAGGTCTGTCATTCAGTAAACAACTGGGGCGCCGCAGAGGAGACCTCGTTCAATGTAATCGCCACATGCGCATCACTAACCCCCAACTCGTCTTTACCTTCTGTAAGACGCAGGCTCAAGTCATTATTGTCAGCGATCTGATGAAACCTGGTTAAGCCCCCCCCCTGCACGACCTGAGAATTCGTCATTTAAGGAATAAAAGTCCTACCACTTTCATTCCCAGGTCAATAACATTTATCGGACATACCCATAAATAATTTAGGCTATTAAGATGTTATTGTCTGACAAAATGGATACAACAAAAGCCCCGCGAATGCGGGGCTTGAAAAACAACCGTACCGTGACTTATGCCACAGAGGCCACAGGTTTGTCCGCTGAACCTGTGAAGGAAAAAACCCCCTCCACCCAATCAACCTCGATAACATCATCGGCCTGAAATTTGCCTGCCAGGATTTCCTGTGCCAATGGGTTCTCTAGCAGCTGTTGGATGGCACGCTTCAGGGGCCTTGCACCATAAACGGGATCAAACCCTGCCTCGCCCAATTTATCCAGCGCGGCGGTTGTCAGTGTCAGTCCAATCTCACGCTCGGCCAAACGTTGGCGCAGATGGTCAATCTGAATATCAGCAATACGGCGAATCTGAGCCCGTTGCAACGGATGAAACACCACCACATCGTCGATACGATTAATGAACTCGGGGCGAAAGTGCTGGCCAACAACGGTCATCACTGCGGCCTTCATTTGATCATAGTGCTCTTCCCCCGCAAGCGTTTGGATTACATCGGAGCCTAGGTTGGAGGTCATGATGATGACCGTATTCCGAAAATCCACCGTGCGGCCATGACCATCAGTAAGTCGGCCATCATCCAGCACTTGCAACAGAATATTAAAGACATCCGGGTGGGCCTTTTCCACCTCATCCATCAAAATCACGGAATACGGTTTGCGGCGTACAAGCTCGGTGAGATACCCCCCCTCTTCATAACCGACATAGCCAGGTGGCGCACCAATCAGGCGAGCCACTGAATGTTTCTCCATAAATTCAGACATATCAATGCGGATCATGGCGTCTTCTGTGTCAAACAAAAAATCTGCCAACGCCTTGGTCAGCTCAGTTTTGCCAACACCGGTTGGGCCTAGAAACAGAAATGAACCATTGGGTCGTTTGGGATCGGAAAGACCCGCTCGGGAACGACGTATAGCATCCGACACCGCCTTGACGGCTTCGCTTTGACCCACCACACGCTGTTGCAACTCTTCTTCCATGCGCAGCAGTTTTTCCCGTTCGCCTTCCAACATCTTGGCGACAGGAATCCCGGTCCATTTCGACACCACCTCGGCAATCTCTTCTTCGGTGACATGATTACGCAGCAAGGTGGTCTTGTGTATGTCATCATCACTGGCCATCTGCAAGGATTTTTCCAGGTCGGGAATACGACCATATTGCAGCTCGGACATGCGTGCCAGATCACCGGCGCGACGTGCAGTCTCCATATCATTGCGAGCCCGCTCCAGCTCTTCCTTGATATGCTGTGTCCCCATCAGCACAGATTTTTCTGCCTTCCACACCTCTTCAAAGTCGGCATACTCGCGCTCAAGCTTGCCAATTTCATCTTCCAGCGCATGAAGGCGTTTTTTCGAGGCCTCGTCGGTCTCTTTATTGAGTGCTTCACGTTCCATCTTCAGTTGGATTAAACGCCGATCAAGCTTGTCCATATCTTCAGGCATGGAGTCAATTTCCATGCGAATCCGCGACGCCGCTTCATCAATTAAATCAATGGCCTTATCGGGCAATTGCCGGTCAGTAATATAGCGATTCGACAAGGTAACCGCCGCGATAATAGCCGGATCGGTAATATCAACACCGTGATGCACTTCGTAGCGTTGTTTCAAGCCACGCAGGATGGCAACAGTCGCCTCAACGGTGGGTTCATCCACCAACACTTTTTGAAAACGGCGTTCAAGCGCGGCATCTTTTTCCACGTTTTCACGATACTCATTCAGGGTAGTGGCTCCCACACAGTGAAGCTCGCCCCGCGCCAAAGCAGGTTTAAGCATGTTACCCGCATCCATGGCTCCCTCTGCTTTACCCGCCCCCACCATGGTATGAATTTCATCAATAAACAGGATGATTTGGCCTTCTTGTTTGCTTAAATCATTGAGCACGGCCTTAAGACGTTCTTCAAATTCACCCCGAAACTTGGCGCCGGCAATCAAGGCACCCATATCAAGTGACAACACTCGTTTGCCTTTGATGCCTTCAGGCACTTCACCATTAACGATGCGCTGTGCCAGTCCCTCAACGATCGCGGTCTTACCAACACCGGGTTCACCAATCAAAACAGGGTTGTTTTTGGTGCGGCGCTGCAGTACTTGAATGGTGCGACGGATTTCATCATCACGACCAATCACCGGATCAAGCTTGCCCTGCTCGGCACGCTCGGTAAGGTCAATGGTGTATTTTTCCAGAGCCTGACGCTGCTCTTCAGCATTGGGGTCATTAATCGTCTGGCCACCTCGCACATCATCTATCGCCTTTTCAATCGCTGTCTGACTCGCACCCGCTTTTTTAAAAATTTCGCCAATCGAGCCTTTATCAGACACACAGGCCAATACAAACAATTCACTGGCGATATACTCATCTTTGCGCTGCTGCGCCAGCTTATCGGTCACATTGAGAATACGTGTCAGATCATTGTTGACACGCACATCCCCGGCAGTCCCTTCAACCTGGGCCAGGTGATCCAAAGCATCACCCAGCGATGAACGCAAACTGTGCACATTGACAGCCGCAAGTGTCAGTAACTGCCGCACCGTACCCCCCTGCTGATCCAACATCGCCAGCATCACATGCAAGGGTTCAATAAACTGATGATCACGCCCCACCGCCAAACTCTGCGCATCAGCGAGGGCAGTTTGAAACTTACTTGTTAACTTATCCATTCTCATTTATATTTCTCCTCGTGTGATACCACACATTAATCTATTCAAGAAATAGGGTCGAAGCCCCACATTTCAAGCCTTTGCAAGCAAAACAATTTTTTAATCGTTGCTTGCTGTCTCTGGATTTTCAGGCTGAGCGGCAGTCACTCACAGTAGGTGCTCTAGGCGAGGCGCAACGTTGCAGACATGCTGGATCTTGACTATTGACAATATTTTTTGTATAACAAATGTGATAAATATTACTTGGATCATGCTGACAGAGTGCGAGTATTTGCAAGATTTAGGTGTTGTACGTTTTAGCGTTAGTTTAGTTGCGCGATTCCGCAAGTAAAGGTCAGCACACATGAATGCCCCACTAATAGTCAACCAGAAAAAAACGTTGTTGAGCCGTGGCCTCTGGCTCCTGATCAATATTCTGGCTATCGCCAGTGTTTCGTTTGCCAGCCATGCTGCGATTTACACTGTCGACACCGACAGTGATGACATGTCTAACTATACAAATGGCTCTAGCGCCTGTGGCAGTCCCTGTAGCCTGCGTGCTGCCATCCGTGCCGCCAATAGCGCAACAGGTGCCGACGAAATCTTCATTTCTGAGGGTATCAATCCATACCTTAGCTACGGCGACAGTGATCCGAAAAGTATTGATGAGAACGCTGCCAAGCTGGACGACCTGGACATCACCGATGACGTGAAAATCCGTGGCAGTAATAACGCCGAGCGAAACGTTATCAGCGCTGGCGGTCTAAGTGGCGGGGTGGGTGATCGTGTTTTTCATGTTCTCAATGGTGCCAATGTCACCTTCCAGAATATATCCATACAAGATGGCCAACTGACGGTGGAAACCGAACAAGGCAGTGATGGCAATAAAAAAATTATTGGCAATCCTGCCGGTGCCGGCATACTCATTGAAGCTGGCAGTGTTGTCACACTCATTGACGTAGGAGTCACTCAAAATAGCATTACTACCCGCTCGCTAGCTGATTTCAACACAGTTGGCGGTGGAATTTATGTGGCTAACTCGGCAACCCTTATCGCCAACGATTCTGAGATCACTTATAACAAGGCTCCCTCTGGCGGCGGCATCGCCAATGCAGGCCGTGCCGAAATTCGCCGTACCCTGATTGACAACAATGATGCCACTGATCGCAATGACCCTGCGTCCAGATCTGTCAGCGGTGGCGGTGGCGGCGGCATCAACAATCAGGGGGGGTACCTAAGCCTGGGTAGTTCTACCCTCTCCAACAACTCATCAACCCAATTGGGTGGAGGGATATATTTTGCCAATCAGGGACAAAATAACGGCAGCATCATCATTACCAATTCCGTGATTTACAATAATCATGCAGAATTCGGCGGTGCAGGTATTGCCAACCTCGGCCCTTTGTCAATCAATAATTCCGCCATCGTTGAAAACTCATCTGCGTCGCTCAAGACCCCCGGTAACCGGGGCAATGGTGCAGGTATTTATAATTTTAGTCTTGGTAGTCTGGATATGGTTAATTCCACTGTTAGCCACAACTCCGGTGCCTATAGTGGCGGCGGCATATTCAGCTCTCGTAATATGAGCCTGACCAACGTCACCATTTATGATAACGAAGCCACACCCTGCTCTGCCGGCAATGTTAATTGCAGTGATAACAGCCAGGTGGGCGGTAATCAAATAGCGCTTTTCACCTCCAGCAGCGTTCGCCCCAATCTTATCTTAAGTAATACCATTATCGGTAATGGAGCGGACAGCAACCTAAACGAGCCGCCCTGCGCCGGCAGTACAGGTTATACCAGCGATATAAAATCACTGGGCTATAACATAGAAAGTCACAACTCATGTGGCTTGAGGGAAATCGAAGGAGACCAAACAGACGTCACTGACCTGGGACTGACGGCTCTTGACCAAGACCCCAATCCCCCAGAAGAACCCGCCATTATTGACGGCCAATCAACCACTTTGCTTGCCTCACGCCAAGTAAACGCACTGACTGATGGTAGTCCAGCAATAGACAGCGGCAACAACAATACCTGCCCGTTGGTCGATCAACGTTTTATGTTGCGCGATAATAATTGCGATGTCGGTGCCTATGAATATGGCGCCACCGATCGGCAGGCCACTGGACTGGTTGATCTCAAAGTCACTATCGCTGACACGCCGGACCCCGTCGCACCAAGGAATAATCAGCAACCTCTAAACTACATCATCGTGATTACAAATCTTTATGAGAACACGCCGGCAATATCTGTCACCATGACCGTAAACTTGCCGAATTCTTTTGCGTTTGCCAGCGTCACCAGTGCTGCCACCAGCGGTGTAAAGCCTAACTGTACGTTTCTAAACCCCGGAATCAACACCATGACCTGCGATATAGGCACCGTCACTGGCCTGGGACGTGCAGAGGTCTTTATATCCGGTCAACCACAGATTGAAGGCACCATACAAGCCTCTGTGAGTGTTTTCAGTGAAACACCTGATGCCTTCCCACAAAATAATTTAAACATCACCGTCGATACTGTGGTCGACGCCGAGGCTGGCAGCGTAATCAATTTCGGCGGCAATGGTGGTGCTGGCGGTGGAATGCTACACCCCCTGACATTATTGCTAACAGCACTGATTCTGCTGGGTCGTCGCTTCAGAGCCTCAGCGGCCTAAGTTGACGACCGTTTGTGCCAGTCGCCTTCCCTGCGCCCGGCACAGGCGGGCTTCTTCGTCACTGATATCCCGCCGACCATCCGCACCGGCCCAATGACTCGCACCGTAGGGACTGCCACCGCTTGTTGTGGTATTCAGGTCACTTTCATTATTGGCCAAACCCAACAGCAACATTCCATGATGAAACAGCGGCACCATCATCGATAGCAGACAGCTCTCCTGGCCACCGTGCAAACTGCCACTTGAGGTGAAAACTGCTGCGGGTTTGTCACTCAAGGCCGCGGACAACCACAACGCACCACTGCTATCGAGGAAGTGCTTCAGAGGAGCGGCCATATTGCCAAAATAAGCGGGACTACCCAAGGCAAGCCCGGCACATTCTTTTAGGTCATCCAAGCATGCATAAGGTGCACCCTGCTCAGGAACAGGCTCGGCAACGGCTTCACAAACCGTCGATACATTGGCCACAGTTCGCAGCCTGGCTTCAATCCCCACCACCTCTTCAACACCACGGGCAATCAACTGCGCCATCTTCGCGACACTGCCATCACGACTGTAATAGAGCACCAATATTTCAGACATTTTCTCTCCTGGATAAATCCATTGCTGACAACACCAACCACCTTGACAGGACTTTCATCGCGATGCTAGTTTCACCCTTAAAGTATAAGTCTATTCATTCACTTAAGTGAAGCATCTAAAGGTCTTACCAGACAGTGAAATTTTGCCCTCCAAGCCGCGCTTTCAAATACGGGATAAATATCGTCTCTTGTAGTCTGATTATTGGCTGTGCAACTGCCCCGCCTACCCAGGAAATGAGCGATGCACGCCAAAGTGTGGAAGCCGCTAAAAGTGTTGGTGCGGAAACACATGCCCCTGTCGCATTTGATAGCGCCCAATACCTGCTAAACAAAGCACAAAATGACCTTGAGGCCGGTGACTTTGAAAAAGCACAGAAAGATGCCATCGCAGCACGCAAAGCGGCAAAACAAGCCGTCATTATTTCACAGGCCGAGCAGATCAAGCAAAGCCATGAAAAAAAACAGATCACGCCCAAAAAAACAAAATTAGTCAACGCTGAATCGACACCTGTGCCCATACCAACACCAGTGCCTGAGCCAAGCCTCTATGTCGTCAGCAAAAAAGACAGCTTGTGGAAAATAGCCGCCAAACGTTCTGTTTATGGCGATCCATGGTTATGGCCGCTGATTTTAAAAAATAATAGCCAGCAAATCAAAGCCGCAGATGTCATTTCACCAGGCTTAATACTCAGTATTGACAAGGCACCCTCCCTATCCGATGTCAACACGGCAATACAATATGCAAAACAGCGTGGTCACTCGTCGACCAGGCAACTGGATGCATCCTACCTGAGCCAATACGGGCTTCGTTAACTTGCTGCACAGCAAGCTAGCCGCAAAGCAATGAGCAAACTCAAACTATTCAGGCCGTCAGCCACGTCCTTCCCGTGGGCACTAACAAAAAATAGCGCATAATCAGCCTCACTCAGGTGATTGAAAACGGCTTCCTAATCAATTTTACCATCCCGTGCTGCCTTCAAAACCAGCGCATCAAAGGCATCAGCCGCCATCAGGTCACGTTCCGCAACAATATCACGCACCGGGCGGCCGCTCTGCTCTGACTCCTTAGCCACTTCTCCCGCGGCGGCATAACCGATCTCCGTGTTAAGCAGGGTTGCCAAACCAACACTGGCGTGAAGAAATGCCTGGCAACGTTCCCGGTCAACCTTCAGGCCTTTCAGATTACGTTCAGTGGCGGCATTAACCGCATTGGTGAGCCAATCCATTGCATCAAACAAGGCTGATCCCATGGCGGGCATCATCACATTCAACTCCAACTGCCCCGCCTGAGTCATAAAACCAATGGCGGCATCCTGGCCAAGCACTTGAAAACAAGTCTGATTCAGCATTTCAAACATCACTGGGTTCACCTTACCCGGCATGATTGATGAACCCGGTTGCACCGGTGGCAGCTGAATTTCCCCCAGACCAGTGCGCGGTCCCGAGGCCAACAGGCGCATATCGTTACTAATGCGAGTCAATTCCAAGGTGACATCGCGGATGGCCGACGACAAGCGTTGCACATCATGCATGGACTGCATTTGTGCCGCCAAATCACCCGCCGGCCGGA